>NZ_JBIIVN010000049.1:0-15082 GCF_044339385.1 Collimonas sp.
CTGGAAGGGAGCACTTAACCGCTTCACTATCCAGTTTGAAGAACGGATGAAGCCGAATTAAACGAAATTCCGTTTACACAAAATCCAGCACACCCTCGATATATCGGATTCCGACGGGCCGGTGAGGCCAAGCCAGAAAATCGGCAATGACCCCGGATCGGCAACCTGGGCCGGCGCCAGCCCCCTGATCTATTCTCTACCAAGCCGCCACGCCGCGGCCTGAACGCGGATCGGATGCTCCCTCCAGAACCCCATCTGAATAGCACGCAATCGCACCAGCGTGGCCCATCATTGAGGCGTGCGGGTATGAGTGGACATGTTGCATCTCTTGCAGAGTCGCCACCACGCTGACATAAGGCTACCGGAATGGGCGCCGCAAATTCGGCCACCAAATGCCGAAAGCGGCATGTCTTGCAAACTGTCGTCGTTGCCGGCCCCCTCCTGCGAGAAACCTGCTCAAGGTAAAATGCGCCCTCCCTGTCAATGAAAAACCGCATGAACCAAGAATTGCAAGCGCAGACCGCCATCCAGAAACCACGCATCGTGATGGACACCAATGTCTGCCTCGACTTGTTCGTATTCCGCGATCCGCGTTGGGCTTCTTTGATGGCAGCATTACAAGATGGCAGAGTGGAAGCGGTTACCCGCGCCGATTGTCGGCTGGAATGGCAGATGGTGCTGCACTACCCTCATTTACCAGTCACCGATGCTACTCGCGCTGGGATCAATGCAGAATTTGATGTACTGGTAAGTTGCCTCACGCCGCAAGCGCTGACGCCGCGTACAGATATCCGCCTGCCGCTGTGTACCGACCGCGACGATCAGAATTCCTGGAACTAGCGCTGGGCTCCCACGCCACCACCCTGATCACCAAGGACAAGGCGCTGCTGAAACTGGCGCGCAAGACCGCCAAAGCAGGCCTATTTGCGATCGTCACACCACAGACTTGGGTGGCGCTGAACAACATCGGCGATTAATTAGCTGCGCGCAGAAACACACGGAAGTTACGCTGTCACTGCGTTGAAATTCGGTAGAAATTGAGTCAAAACAAAGTAGCAATTGACAAACAACCAAGCCGCTCCTGTGCAGCGCGCAACAAACCGCTAAAATGACCGACTCAGACATCAGCCAAGATTGACCGCAAATGAAACGCGATTCCACATTAGCATTCAGCGATGGCGGCATCAGCCCGCTCAAATCCAAACTACCGCGGGTCGGCACCACTATTTTTACCGTGATGTCGACGCTTGCAAGCGAAAAATCCGCGGTCAATCTAGGCCAGGGATTTCCTGATTTCGATTGCGACCCAGCGCTGATCAACGCCGTCAGCGACGCCATGAAGAAAGGCTTTAACCAGTACCCACCGATGACCGGCGCGCTGGCATTGCGCCGGGCGATAGCCGCCAAGATTGCCAAGCTGTACGGCCACAACTACGACCCGGCCAGCGACATCACCGTGACGGCCGGTGCCACCCAGGGTCTGCTAACTGCCATCATGTGTGCGGTACATCCAGGCGATGAAGTCATCGTGATTGAACCGGCCTACGACAGCTACATACCGGCAATTGAACTGGCTGGCGGTAAGCCAGTGCTGATGCAGATGACACTCGGCGCCGACGGCTATGCAATTCCGTGGGAGCGCATAGCAGCCGCAGCCAATCCGCGCACCCGAATGATCATGATCAACTCACCCCATAACCCGACCGGTAGCGTACTGAACCCGGGGGATGTCGAAGCGTTGAAAGATATCGTGCGCGGTACCGATATCCTGATCTTGTCGGACGAAGTCTATGAGCACATGGTCTATGACGGCTTGCGCCACGAATCTATCAGCCGTCATCCAGAACTGGCGGCGCGCGCATTCATCGTCTCCAGCTTCGGCAAGACCTATCACGTAACTGGCTGGAAGATCGGCTATGTTGCGGCACCGCCAGCGCTATCAGCGGAATTCCGCAAGGTACATCAATACAACATTTTCACTGTCAATACACCAGTCCAGCAAGGCATTGCCACTTACATGCAGAATCCGTCGCCTTATCTGGAACTGGCGGCGTTCTATCAACGCAAGCGCGATCTGTTCCGCGACGGCTTGAAAAATAGTCGTTTCAAGCTGCTGCCGGCCGACGGCACCTATTTCCTGTGCGTCGACTACTCCGCCATTTCGACGATGAGCGAGGCTGATTTTGCGGTATGGCTGACTTCGGAGATCGGCGTAGCTGCGATTCCGGTATCGGCATTTTACGATTCGCCGCGCGAGTCAGGTATCGTCCGTTTCTGTTTCGCCAAGCAGGATCAGACCTTGCAGCAGGCGTTGCAGCGTCTGACAAAAATCTGAACCGTCGGCCACGTGTCTTTGCGCGGGCTGGCTTTATTAACTAACAAAGGAAACATCATGATCGACGTCTATAGCTGGCCCACGCCAAATGGTCATAAGGTTCACATCATGCTGGAGGAATGCGGCCTGCCGTATCGCGTGCATGCTGTCGATATCGGTGCCGGCGACCAGTTCAATCCGGATTTCCTTTCTATCTCGCCGAACAACAAGATTCCTGCCATCGTCGATGCTCACGGTCCCGATGGCAAGCCGATTTCGCTATTTGAATCGGGTGCGATTCTGGTATACCTGGCTGGCAAGAGCGGCAAACTTCTCGGCAATACCGACCGTGAGAAATTCAACACGCTGCAATGGCTCATGTTTCAAATGGGCGGCGTCGGGCCGATGCTGGGCCAGGCGCATCATTTCCGCATCTACGCGCCGGAAAAAATCGAGTACGCCATCAACCGCTATACCAATGAAGCCAAACGCCTTTATGGCGTAATCGACAAGCAGTTGTCGCAGCATCGTTTCCTGGCCGGAAATACATACACGATTGCCGACATCGCCACTTTCCCCTGGCTTCGCTCTTGGAAAAACCAAGGTGTCGAATTGAGCGATTTCCCGAACCTGAAGGCTTGGTTCGACCTGATTGCCGAGCGGCCTGCAGTCCAGCGTGGCGTCGACGTGCTGGCCGCAGCGCGCAAGCCGCTGACCGACGACAAGGCACGCGATATCTTGTTCGGTAATCAGCAGTATCAGAAACGGTAATTGGACACCCCATGGCTACCCACCGGGCCACAGTGATAGGCTGTCATTGCCGCGAACGCGGGAATCGAGGTTTCTGAAAAATGGTTCCCCGCGCTCGCGGGGACAACCCGGAGAATGGTCTTGAGAGGTGTAGCGATTGCCTCACTAGCCTAGGGTCGCCGATAGTTGACGGTCAGTATTTCCAGCTCATCCAACCCGGCTGGCGTCATCAAAGTGACTGTCTCGCCCTCATGGGCCTTGGTCAACGCGCGCGACAGGTGAGATCCAACTAATTTTCCCATGCAGTGGGTCAAGCTCGTCGATACCGACGATAGTCACGGTATGTTCCTCGCCAGCGCAATTCTGGTAGGTCACGGTCGCCCCGAAAAACACCTGATCGCGGCCGTGGTGCACGCTGGGATCGACCACTTCGGCCAGATCAAGACGTTTAGTCAGGAACCGGATGCGGCGGTCAATTTCGCGCAAGCGACGCTTGCCGTAGATGTAATCGCCATTCTCGGAACGATCGCCGTTCGATGCCGCCCAAGAAACAATCTTAACTACCTCGGGCCGGTCAACGTCAATCAAGCGCAACAAGTCATCCTTCATGCGCTGGTAACCGACGGGCGTCATGTAATTCTTGGTGCCTGGCGGGATCGGCGACAATCCGAATTCGAGATCGTCGTCATCGCCCTCAGGTTCTTTAACAAATGCCTTATTCATGCCCGTATTGTAGTGCCATTTGACCGGGCCTTGCCGATTTAACCTTTCCTCGATGATCTTTAGCAGGCCCCCTGTGCAGATCGAAATTGCAGGGTGATATGGTAAAGTCGACAGCGTGCAATGTTGCCGTTGTCGATACTTCGATTCCATCTTATGAATGCCAATTCCTGCCCAGCTACTGCCATCAAACCGGCGCCCTTCCGGATCGGCCTGGCCACCAGTCGTAGTCATCAACAGGGACCCGATTCGGCACTGGCGCAACTGCTCAACGGTAGCCGAGCCAATATCGAAGATCATTTAAAACCCCAATTAATTGTGGTCGGCAGAACGCTAGATGCAATGCAGCAGTCAGGCTTGCTCGATCGGTACCAGCATATCGAACGCTTTCCCTATGGCCGTCAGGGTGGTTTGATGAAACTGGTGTCGCGCGTAGTTGATACCGATCCGACGCGAACACTGGATGCGGTCATCTACATCATGGATCCGGTCGATCCATCATCGACCTTCCCCGAAGCGGTGGCATTGAAGCGCCAGTGCGTCATCCATGGCAAGCCCTTCTTATCGACCCTGGCCGGGGCCCGCGAGTGGCTGGAATTAGAGGCGATGGCAACAGGCGCAGCACCGAACACCGCGCTTGACGCAACCTTCAATCTGGGCGATGAAGGTATCGCCCTGATCGCTCACGATGCAATGAAAAACCGGATGCTGGATATGGCGGAGCGCCATTTTGCGCTATTGGACCAGTTCGCCTTTCGCTGCGCCACCGGCACCACCGGCAGCTTACTCAACAAGCTGGCACAGAGAATCAAAGGTGCCGAAGCTGGCCGCAACTGGGTTCGTCCTTACCTCAGCGGCCCGCTGGGCGGCGATGCGCAGATTGCCGAATTGATTCTCGATCGCCAGCAATGCCGTCGCGTATTATTTCTGGAGGATCCACACGTCGCGCGCCAGCACGAAGCCGATATCCAACTGCTGGAGCGCGCCGCCCGCACAGTGACCGATTACGCGCTGTGCATCAGCGATGCCGGATGCGGCGACCGGTGGCTTACTCTGCTGCAGCAACGGGTAGCATTGGTCAAACTGTAAGCCGGTGATAGGCAGCTATCGTCACTGATAATCGTCACTGTTAATCGTCACTGTTAATCGTCACTGTTAATCGTCACTGTTAATCGTCACTGTTAATCGTCACTGTTAATCGGCGATGAGGTTGGCGCTGCCGTTGGCACTAGCCTGGCAACCATGCCGGTAGTCTGTTAATCGCGAGCGGTGAATGGCACTTCATACTGGATATCCGCCGACGGACCGACTCGGGCGGCAGTACCAAACACTACCGGCCAAATACACTGATACGCGTTCATTTGATTCTCCTAACTTTTGATCGAGCCAGAAGAATCAGGCTGACCGTAGCGCTCGGTCAAACCTTGGGAGTCCGCCGGCAACGTCGGGGGATTACCTTATCGATTGCGTGCGATGCCATAAAGACTGCTGATAAACGGATTGAAAACAGATTGAAGATTGCCTTTAACTTTTCAAACAGAGCGCCGTTAACACAGATCAGGGCATTTTGATTCTGCACGGTGGAAGACGGCCACCATATCGGGGGAAGCAACGGTATCAAACAGTATGCGATAAAAGTTGCTGTTTTTGCTTACCGCTTACCGCTTACCGAATACGACACATCACTTCCCTGGCTGGGTCAGCCTGTGCGGCTCTATCCATCAATTAACCATAAAAAAATCCAAGATGAGTAACGAAAACTTCATTGTTCGAGAACCGCTGCTTGACCCAAAACAGCGGGTGGTCGGTTATGACCTGGCTTGGCAAGAGACCGGCAGCGATCGTATGCAAGCCAGTGACACCGAATTGAATGCCTTGCTGAACTTTGTTGCCGAGCAGTTAATCAGCGAAAAATCCGGCTGGTTGCTCGGTAACAAGATATTGTTTTTAGATGCGTCGCCGGCTTTGCTCACGAGCAGTGCAATCAAGCGGCTTCCAGCGAGGAACACTGTACTGACGCTCCACAGCGCCGACCTGGCAGATCCCGATATCTGTAGCGCGCTCAAGACACTGCGCAGTGACGGCTATGGTATTTCCCTGCGTGGTGCCGATGTAATGAAGCAACAGCTCATGCCCGACATATCGCACGTCGAGGTACGCTTTTCGATTGGCGATTTTGCGGTCCAGGCCAGGCGCTATGCAGCACTCAAGAAATCCTCGATACGCATGCTTGGGAGGCCGGTCACGACCTGGCAGGATTACGATGCCTGCGCCATGCTGGGCCTGGACGCATTTGTGGGTAAGCTGCACCTGACGCCGCGTTCCGGGAATAGTCCTAAAGGGCTCAATCCGGCGCAGAAAATCATCGTGCAGATCATGAACATGGTGAGTCAAAATGAGAATATTCAACAAATAGAAGAAGTCTTCAAGCGTGACCCCGGCTTATCGTATCAATTGCTGCGTTTCATCAATTCGGCCGCGTTCGGGTTGAAAACAGAGGCGCAGTCATTGCGCTCAGCGCTGGCGCTGCTCGGCTACGAGGCATTGTTCCAATGGCTGTCTCTGCTGTTAGCCACCGCCAGCAGCAGCGGCTACTCACCGGTACTGATGGAAACAGCGATCATCCGCGGTCGTTTTGCGGAGTTGCTTGGTCAACGGCATCTGCCCAAAGGTGAATCGGAAAACCTGTTTGTGGCAGGGATTTTCTCATTGCCGGATAGACTGCTCGGTATCAGCATGGAAGAGGTGCTCGACAGTATCAAGCTATCGGCAGATGTCGCCGAAGCATTGCTGATGCGCGATGGACCTTACGGATCTTACGTGGCGTTGGCCGAGGCTTGCGAACTGAACTCGCCTCTGATAGGGCCGTTGTCTGCGTCGTTGAAGATCAGTCCGACAGAAGTCAACGCTGCCCATCTGTCGGCGCGGGCTTGGGCCGAGAACCTGGGTATATGAATCAATGAAGAGGGTTTTATCCGGGCGCCAGGCGACCTCGTGCCATTGACTAGCAGCGCGTGCCACTAACCAGCGGCACGCTCATGCAGCAGCAGTTGACGCTGCCAGTTGCGCAGGCCGAGAATCGCCAGCACGATGAATCCGGCGTACAAACCTGCTGTCAGGTACAAATCCTTGTAGATATATACGCCGACATAAACAATATCTACGGCAATCCAGAGCCACCAGTTGGCGACGTATTTGCGCGCCATCCAGAACTGTGCGACCAGGCTGAAGCCGGTAAGCGCCGAATCTAACCAGGGAATATGGGCATCGGTGAAGCGCGCCATGATGTAACCGAGCAAGACGCTGCCGACCGCACCGATGAGCATGCCGGGCAGCCAACCGCTGATCCAGCCTGACCGTGGCAGCCGTTGCGGCAGAATGTCGTGCTGCGCAGTTTTCGCCTTGCGCCATTGCCACCAGCCGTATAGCTGCATAACGGCAAATATCAGTTGTAGCAGAAGGTCGGAATATAGTTTGGCGTCGAAAAAAATACGTGCATACAGCAGCACCGACACCAAGCCGATCGGCCAACACCACAAGTGGCGGCGCGCAGTCAGCCAAACGGCCAAGGCGCTGATGATGACGGCGACAATTTCCAGAGCTGACATCAAGATTCCCTGGGAGTGGCAAGAGCGGCTGCCCACTGCCGCAAATGCGCCAACAGATAGCGCCCCGCATCGCTGTTGAACCACTCGGCATGTCCGAGAAAATACGTATCGTAGGCAAGCGATGCATTTTCGGCGGATTTCTGTACGCCGTGGAAATACGCTACCTCAGAGAGTGCGAATTCGGCATGTGCAAGCGGCAGTATGGCCGACAACGCTTGCGCCTCAAGTCGCGACATTGGCGCCAACGCCTGATACGCTTCGAGCATCGCGTCCAACTGATCGATATGCACCAGAGGTCTTTGATTTTCCGGATGCTGCGGCAGTCTCAGCCATTCGATGATATTCCGTTCGATGGCAAGCGCCAGGTCATACACGGCGCAGGTGCGATCCGCCAAGCCGAAATCGACTATCGTCGCCACCGCCGGCGCCGCTTGCGGGTTCGCCCACAGCAAATTGGAGGCGTGCCAGTCGTTATGGGTCCAGAGCGGTTGGAGGCAGCGTAACAGTGGACGCAACTGAGCATGGAACGGTAGTAACAGCCGCGTCACGTCCTGCCGCCAGTCGCACGCCGCGAGATAGTCTGCGAGTGCCGGGCGCTGCTCGATGTAGTGCGCCATGCGCGACAGCACTTCCTGAGGCTGATCCGCATGAAACAAGGTGAAACCGGATGCCAGCAGTTTTACGTTGCGCGCTGGCGCAGCGTAGTCGCGTGCGGCCAGATGCAAGTGGGCCAAAGCAGCACCGGCCGCGGCGGCGTCCGCACAATTGGCAAACGGCGTCCATGAGGTGGCGTCGCGATAGCGGTCGACACCTTCGCCGAGGCGATGCACCTCATAGGTCCACTCCTCTTCGGCATGTGCAGTGCGGCCATCAGCCGTATGCAACACAACGCTGACTGGCAATCCCTGCTGCCGCAGGTGCGCCATGAAGAGATGCTCTTGCGCCAGCTCGTCGACAGTTCTGATCTGATGCAGCAGGCGCTTGACGAACACTGGACCGGCTTCGCTATCGACGACGCACGCACTGGAAAACGGCCGTGGGCTATGCCACACCAGCCGTGTCACAGCGCCGACCTGCGGATAATTGCGCAGTATGCGGGCCACCTCATCCAAGGTCAGAGATGGCCAGCTCGGCGCGACCACATCCAGCCCCATCCCATGACTGTGGAGCGGCGGCAATGTCGTACTGACGTCTCGGGTTAGCTCGCGCATGACTGCATCCTCATGCGGATTAGAAATCGCACTGCAGTGACAGGCGCGCGGTGCGCGGTGCCCCCAAATGCAAATAAGCGTCGCCGACATCTTTCCAGTAACGCTTGTCGAGCAGATTATCGATACCCAGACGAATCGTGGTCGGATGTCCCGACCAGCTGGTCTTGTAACGCAAACCGGCATTCAACAGGGAATAAGCTGGTACGCTGACATCGCCTTCGCGAGTCGCCGCCTTGCTGGCGCTATACTGCCAGCCGCCGAGCAACGTCAAACCGGCAATCTCCGGCAGCGCATAGGCGGCATAGACCGCAGCGCGCAAGCGCGGCACGTTGATGACCTGATGGCCATCATATGCGGGGGTACCGGTGTCGTTTGCCCGCGCCTGGATGAAGGCAACGCTAGCCGTCAGTTGCAATTGCTTGCTGACCTGGCCGGCGGCACTGAGTTCGATACCCTTGTGGGTTTCCGTGCCCTGCTGGGTATAGATGAAAACGTTGTCGTCCGGTTTCGGATATTCATACGGCTTACTCATCTGGAACATTGCCGCGCTCAGGCTGAGCCGGTCACGCCAGTCGTATTTGATACCGGCCTCGATCTGACGCGAAACCGTCGGCGGCAGGAACGCATAGCCATTCTCGTTCCACCACGGGGCCTGTCCGCCCATCGTCAGCCCCTTGCTGTAGCTGGTGTACAGCGACAGATCCGCTTGCGGTTTGTAGACCAGCGCCACCTGCGGCAACAGCAAAGTCTTGTCGGTGGTGCGCGTCGCCGCTCCGTTATCATCCAGCGCGCGCTCATTGACCCATACCTGGCGTGCGCCGGCGATCAATTGCCATTGTGGCGTCAAACTGATGCGATCGACGGCAAAGAGCGCCTTTTGGCGACTGTCCAGACGCAGGTAAGATGCCCCTGGCGTCGCTGGCGACGGTGCAAACACGATTGGATTCGGGTTGTAGATATTGTCGGTGCCGACATACTCATTGACGCCATCGCTTTGCGACACGGTACGGCGAAACATGCTCGCCCCGAAAGTCAGATCGTGGCTGATTTTTCCGGTAGTTGCTTTACCTTGCAGGATTGTCTGCAGTTGGTCATTGCGCCGGGTACCGTCCGGGAAGCGATAATCGTAGATATCGAAATCGCCGTTTGCGTCGAAATAGCGTGGTGGAGTCCCGTTGCAGCTAGTGGCATAACAATGACCATATGGAAAGGCCGAGTTATCATCGATCACCACGCGGCTGCGGCTAGCGGCCACGGACCCGCGCCAGTCAGAGGCCAGCTCGAGATCCAGACGTAAATTCATGTTGACGGCATTGATCGTTACCGGCTTGGCCCACGGTTGCGCGCCCAGCAGCGTGCCTGGCGCGACATTGCTCGGTACCACGCTGCCACCCAACAATTGGTAGCCTGGCGCTGAACGCTGTTGGCGATGCTGGTATTCGGCATCGAACTGCAGGCGTGCCTGCGACGATATCCGCCAGTCGGCCGCCAGCGACGCGAAACTGCGCTCACCGTCGGCATTGTTGACGTAGGAATGCAGAGTCTCGTGGGCGGCGTTGATGCGAATGCCGAACTGCTTCTGCTGGCCGAACAGGGTGCCGATATCGGCCGCCAGATAGCGCGAACCGCGCGAATCGGTTTCCAGCGTTACCGAGCGCACGTCGGCCGGCCGCTTGGTCACATAGTTGACCAACCCGCCGGGGGCCGCCATGCCGCTCTGCAGGCCGGCCAGTCCTTTCAGTATCTCAACGCTTTCCTTGTTTTCCAGCGCCACATTCTGCTCACCGGCGATGCTCATGCCATTAATCTGGTACCTCGAAGCAAGATCCAGCGCAAAGCCGCGAATCGTAAAGTTTTCGTAGTAGCCCACCGGGGCGTAATTATCGCCAACCGCGGCGTCGTTACGCACCACCTCGCTCAACAGGCGCGCTTGCTGGTCATCGAGTTGAGCGCGGGTGATGACGGAGATCGACGATGACGTATCAAGCAGGGAGGCATCGCCGAAGGACGCAATCGAAGCGCTGTTGCGGCGGTAACTGTCGGGAGCCGGACCGGCGCCGGTGACGGTAATCGTCGGCATTGTGGTGTCGGTATCAACCTTCGGCTCTTTTTGCTCGGGAATATTTTGTGCATGCGCCATGTGAGCGGTTGCCGCAGTCATCAGCGTAATCAGCAATTTTCTTTTAGTATGCAGCGGCAGCACACGTTCGCGTGCGGGCAAACATTTTTGTCTATTTGTCATTTTCTTGTGTTTAAATCGAAACAAGCCCCGCAAATGCGGAGCTCTTGCATATAGGCCGCTCTTTTCCCTAGCGTTAAATCTATATCCGGGGATGAGTCAGGCCGGTCAGTGCCGCGGTGCTTATCGGGAGCAGGTGGTTGACGATGGCCCCCAAACTGCCTGCCGCGGTTAGGCCAATGGGCCAATTGGCTGGCAGAAAAGCAGGCCTGAAATCCAGCTCCTGCCGATCGCTCAGCTATATGCGCCGGGTACCCGTATCGACCGCTTTGGTTTGTCCCGACTCCAACGTAAAGCCAGCCCCGGAATCGGTTCCAAGGGTTTTCACCAAGTAGGGCATCAGCTCTTTGAGCATCGGCTCCAGCGTCCACGGCGGATTGATCACGAACATGCCGCTGCTGTGCAAGCCAAAACCATCCGGCGACGGTGTGCGTACCGTCAGCGTGACGTTAAGCCAGCCATTGGCTTTCATGCGCTTGAGCTTGTCCGGCATCTGGCGCGATTCCATGCGGTTCAACAACGGATACCAGACGGCGTAGGTGCCGGTAGAGAAACGGATGAGCGCATCTTCAATCGTGTTCTTGACGTGCCGGTAGTCTTCCTTCACCTCATAAGGCGGGTCGATCAACACCAGACCGCGACGCGATGGCGGCGGCAGCAGCGCCCTCAAGCCGAGGAATCCGCCCCCCAACTGGATCATCACACGTTTGCCACGAGCGCTGACACGCTCGCGCTCGGCGTCAAGACGGCGAAAATTATCAGTCAGAATCTTGCCGTCGCTGGGATGCAGTTCAAACAGACGCAGACGATCCTGCTCGCGCATTACCGCATCGGCGCAATATGGCGAGCCGGGATAGTAGTGCAGCTTACCGTCTGGATTGAGCTGGCGCACCACGTCGACGTATTCGGCAACAGCCGGTGGCAGATCCTTGCGGTCCCAGAGGCGGCTGATGCCGGTTTCGTACTCAGCGTTTTTCGATGCATAGCCGCCATCGAGCGCGTAGACCCCGGCACCGGCATGGGTATCTATGACCATATAGGACGTGTCCTTCTGGTTCAGGTAGCGTAATAACTGGACGGTGACAAGGTGCTTCAGCACATCGGCATGATTGCCCGCATGGAAGGCATGGCGGTAACTCAACATAAGAAACTCTATCGTGGTGAAATGGTTTTGCCCCACTTTACATCAAAGACCGCAGCGGCAGTCGCGCAGATTATGGGCGCTGGCGTGGCAGATGCAGGAACGGGGTAGGATGCTCGTGCGCGGTGCTGGCACTGCAAACGACCCGCATTCTATCATTGCGGCTATCTGCGTAGCGCTTTGATGCGCGCTATAGCGCCTGGATATGGGAACGCAGAGCCACTTAATCGACCGCAGCTTGCACTTTAAGCATCTATTCCGCAACCTTCACGCAGGCCTCGATATGCCGATTGCCTACGGCGCGGAAGGCTGAGAAGCCGATCGCCGCCGACACCATCTGACCGGCGATCGGCACCAGCCGGGTAGCATTCTTGGAAACCAGCTTGACGCCGCTGCGCGTTAGCAGCTTCAGTAATACTTCGCGCGTCACGACGCGTCCCACCAGCGTGCTGCCGAGACCGACGATGGCGCTATAGGTCGCCACCTTGAGCTTGGGATGCAGTTTTTCGATTTGCTCGGGAGTCAGACCGAACTCGGCATTGACATCTTCGATCAGCCGCGACAGCAAATGAATATCGATTGCCATGTCGACTCCCATGATCGGCAACGCTGAGGCACCGGCAGAGAGCAACGCTTTGCGTGCCACCATCTGCCGACAGCGTTGGCGTATCGCCTGCAGCGCCTGTTCAGTCTGCGGCAGCAGCAACTCTGTACTGCGTTGATTTTTCTTACCCCAGATGCGCTGCAACATCAGCCGGCCGCCTTGCCTTTGACAAACCCATATATATGAGCAGCAGTACGAAAGCGCCGACGATGGAGGCGATGATGAAGCCAATGAAACCTGCGCCCTGCCCGGCGTGATACCAGCCGAGAGACTGGCCGCCATCGCCCGCCAGGAAAGAACCTGCAATACCCAGCAAAGTGGTCACGACAAAACCCCTGTTCTCGCGCCCGGGATGAAGGAATTTAGCGATCAAACCGACAATGAAACTGACGATGATTGCCCACAGAATTTCCATTGCTGCTCCTCTGAGTTGCTGTTGACTGTTATCGACAAACCAATCATTTTCGGCAGGAAAACTGGAGAAACGACTTCTAAAACGACTCCTAATATAGTGCAATCGGTAGCGCTGCGGTGGGGTCGACAAGTAAATTTTTGTAAAATCTGCTGGCGGCGCGCATAGCTAGGCACGCAACTCCTGTGCCCGATCCAGGCGAAAGTAAGCGTCCAGCAGCGAAGTTTTGTAGACCGCGCCCAAGAGTTCCGGGTCGTTCTTGCTGCGCACCACCGGCAAGCGCTCGCCCTGATGATCGAGGAAGGATTGCAGCGCTTCTCCTAGCGACATTTCCGGCGTCACCACATGCAAGAACTCGCGGCGCAGGAAATCTGCAGCCTGGCGCTGCTCGGTATCGCTGTTGTCGAGCAGGCAGGATGTGATGTCCTGCAAGGCGACCACGCCGCAATAGCGATTTTTCTGGTCGACGATGTAAATGTACTTGACTGGATACTTGAGGAACAAGCCGCTGATCTCGGCAAACGACGCATCCACCGGCAGCACCGTCTGCGCCGGCCGTATCAGCTCGCTCATGTGAATGCCGCGCAATTTGACGCGCTCCTGCGCATCGCGATTGCGTTTGATGGTGATGTCGTACATCGACGCCCCGCTCAGGCTGTGCGACACAAAGTAAGCCACCACACAGGACAACATCAATGGCAGCACCACCTGATAACTCAGCGTCATCTCGAAAATCATCAAAATCGCCATCAGCGGTGCGCTGGTGGCCGCCGCCAGAAACGCTCCCATGCCCACCATGGCGAAGGCAAACGGTGCCGAACTCGTCCCCGGCAACAACACATGCAACGCCTGGCCGAACAAATAGCCGATGGCCGCGCCGACAAACAACGTCGGCGTAAAAATACCGCCAATCGCCCCAGACCCCGTAGTGATCGCCGTCGCGACGACTTTCAAGATCAATATCACCAGCACACTCCACCATAGCCAGGGCGTGTGCAGCAACGAATTGACTTCGCTGTAGCCGTTGCCCCACACTTCAGGCCACCAGATCGAAATCAAGCCAACCAGTACGCCACCCAAACCGAGCCGCAGCGGCAACGGCAACGCGGTTTTCGTGAATAGTTGTTTGGAAAATCCCAGCAGGCGCAAGAACTGCGGTGCCGCCATGCCAGCCATGATGCCGAGCAGGACGAACCAGAGTATTTCGATACCGGCAATCGGCGGGAACGGCGGCATCTCGTAGGCCGGCCGGTAGCTCGGCAACTCGCGCATCGTGATATTGGCCACGACCGACGCCACCACTACCGGCCCGAAGCTTTCCATCACAATTGCTCCGAGCACGATTTCGGTTACAAAGAAAGCACCGGCAATCGGTGCGTTGTAGGCCGAAGTGATCCCCGCCGCCGCACCGCAAGCCACCAGCAAGCGCAAGCGCGCCGGACTGAAATGGGTAACCCGCCCAACCAGCGAGGCCGCCAGCGCCGACAGTTGCACCATCGACCCTTCCCGCCCGATCGAACCACCGGATACGATAGTCGCCAACGACGACAGGCTACGCAGCAGGCTCTGGCGCAGCGGAATGTTGCCGTCGCCGATGGCCACCGCCTCCATGTAATCGGAAGTTGCAGCGGCCGGCATCCGCTTGGCCAGCAACAGTATCGAGCCTGCTACTAGTCCGCCAGCGGCAGGCAGCAACAAGCGCCACCACCATGGCAAACTCGTGGCCATCTCGACAAAGCTACCGCTGTGGCCGGTCAGCAGTATTTGCAGGCCGAAGATGCATTCGCGGAACAGAATGGTCGCCAGCGCCCCCAGAAAACCAACTACTGCGGCCCATAGCAGCATCGAATTATTTTCGGAAAAACCGAACATGCGCTGCAGGAGGATACGGTATCGAAGAAGCGTGCTGCGTAAAAGCATGAGTGTGTGATGGCCGATGAAAGATAATTTGTATGATGCGCTGATGCATAGATTCGCTTCACATGCGGAGGGTGTGCTGGATTTTGTGTAAACGGAATTTCGTTTAATTCGGCTTCATCCGTTCTTCAAACTGGATAGTGAAGCGGTTAAGTGCTCCCTTCCA
>NZ_JBIIVN010000050.1:0-14916 GCF_044339385.1 Collimonas sp.
GCACGGCTAGCTCCTTGAACTCCGCCGTGTACATCTGTTTTGGTATCTTCTTCATTGCTGGTCTTTCCAAAGGATCGTTGATTTTACGTTACCTATGGAAGACTAAATTTCGGGGGAAGCTCAGAAATTTGAAACCACGTTGCGCCTCAACGGTGATGATGCTGAGACCAGTTTGTTCGCCAGCCATTTTGATTGACTGAATTGGCTGGCCGTGTGCGCTGTTTGCGGTTGTGCGAATTAAGCGAGTGTGAATACGTGGATGTAAATACGTGGATGTAAATACGTGGATGTAAATACGTCGATGTAGATGCGCATCCCGATGTTTGGGTATCATTGCGGGCATTATTCGGTTTATTTGGAAGTTCACATGCTGATTGTTTTGTCGCCCGCAAAATCCCTTGATTACACCACCCCTAGCAGTACCGACACCCACACTAACCCTGACTTCATTGCCGATTCCGCCGAATTGATCGCAGTCCTCAAGCAACTTTCGCCGGCACAGATCGCCAGCATGATGAAAATCTCCGATCCTTTGGCGCAATTGAACACTGCCCGTTTCGCCTCGTGGTCGAAGACCTTTACCGACGACAATTCCAAGCAAGCTATCCTGGCTTTCAATGGCGACGTCTACGAGGGCTTAGATGCGCCCACGCTCGACAGCGCGCAGTTGACTTACACTCAGCACCACCTGCGGATTTTATCCGGCCTCTACGGCTTGTTGCGGCCGCTTGATCGGATGCAGCCGTACCGCCTAGAAATGGGTACCAGCCTTGCTAACCCACGTGGCAAGAACCTCTATGCTTTTTGGGGAGATACGGTAACGCTCGCGTTAAAGCGGCAGTTGGCCAAGCAAAAGACGCGGGCTCTGGTTAATCTGGCGTCGGAAGAGTATTTCAAGGTGGTCAAGCCGTCGGTGCTGGATGCGCCGATTATTTCCCCGGTTTTTGAAGATTGGAAGAACGGCAAATACAAGATCATTTCGTTTTACGCCAAGCGTGCGCGCGGTCTGATGGCGCGCTATGCGGCATTGAACAATATTACAGACCCGGAGCAGCTCAAGGATTTTGATCTCGACGGCTATCGCTATGTCCCGCAGGATTCCGATGCCGGGCGCTGGATGTTTCGGCGGCGTGTGGCCGACCAGGCGGGGTGAGGGCAGGGATGTTGTGTGGCGGCGCTGCGGAGTCGAGGTTGGGCTAAGGGCTTTGGTAAAAAAGCGGTTTAGGATGATTGTTAAAAATTTATTGGCGGTTTGACCGCTTTCGCTGCGCCGCGTTAGAATGCCGGGCTATTAAAAACCTGGGCCTTGGTAAAACTATGCGTCGCAAACTTGTAGCCGGAAATTGGAAAATGAATGGCAACCTGGTTGCCAATGCGACTTTGTTGGCAGAGATCAAGGCCGGGGCGGTTGCTGCAGGCTGCGACGTTGCTCTGTGTGTGCCGGCTCCTTATCTCGCGCAGTGCCAAGTTATGCTTGCCGGATCGGCAATAGGCCTGGGCGCTCAGGATGTGTCGGCCCATGTCGCCGGCGCGTATACGGGTGAAGTGGCAGTGTCGATGCTGGCAGATTTTGCTTGTCATTACGTCATTGTCGGCCATTCCGAGCGTCGCGCCTATCATGCGGAGAGTGACGCGGCTGTAGCGCAGAAAGCGTTGCGTGCTCTGGAGGCTGGCGTGACGCCAATCGTATGTGTTGGCGAAACCTTGGTTGAGCGTGAGGCCGGGCAGACCGAAGCAGTGGTCGGTCGCCAGCTTGAGGCGGTGTTGGATGTGCTGGCCGATACCGGTTTGGCAAAAATTGTGGTGGCGTATGAGCCGGTATGGGCGATCGGCACCGGCAAGACAGCTACGCCGCAGATGGCGCAAGATGTGCATCTGGCGTTGCGCTCCCGGTTGGCGAAGCGGAGTGCCGCAGCAGCGCTTGAGGTAAGGATTTTGTATGGCGGCAGCATGAAGCCTGATAATGCCGCCGAACTATTGGCTATGCCGGATATCGACGGTGGGCTGATTGGTGGCGCAGCGTTGAAGTCAGCGGATTTCTTGGCCATCGTTGCTGCAGTGTGATTGGAAGTGCCCGCATCGATGCACGGTAGTTTGATTGAGTCGATGCAGTAAGTGAAAAGATTGATAGGGTGCAGATGCCATCGGGGCTCAGCAGTTCGGATCAAGTAAATATAGAATCATCTCTCATTGGAAGTCATTAAATGAACACAGTATTTAACATCATTGTCATCCTTCAGGTTCTGTCGGCATTGACGATCATCGGTCTTGTGCTGCTGCAGCATGGCAAGGGTGCCGATATGGGCGCGGCGTTTGGTTCGGGTGCCTCGGGTAGCTTGTTTGGCGCCAGCGGTTCGTCGAACTTCTTGTCGAAGTCGACCGGCTTGGCTGCAGCGATTTTCTTTATCGCGACCTTGGCTCTGGTGTACCTCGGAAATCATCGTGGTGCTGCCACTGGCGGCGTGATGGATAATCTGCCGCCGGTTTCGGCTCCGGCTGCAGCGATTCCGGCTACGCCTGTCGCGCCAGCTGCGGATGCAGCCGGATCCGCAAATGCGGCATCGGCTTCCGTGCCTGCGCCATCGACCGGCAGCGCGCAATCGAACCAGATTCCGAAGTAATTATTTGCTGAGTATATTTGCCGAGTTCGCTGGGTAAATTGCCGAGGTAAAGCGAATTATTCTGCGGCTGACAAATTAATTGCGATTACTGAGTGAAATTGCTAAGTTTTAACCCTTTTGTGCATTGAACAAAAGTACTAAAACAGGTTAAAATAACTGCTTATGCCGACGTGGTGAAATTGGTAGACACGCTATCTTGAGGGGGTAGTGGCGAAAGCTGTGCGAGTTCGAGTCTCGCCGTCGGCACCAAAGAATATAAGGCCAGCAACGGTTGCCCCTGCGCTGGCTTTTTGTCGAGGAAGTGTAGGTTGGTTTGCTGGATTGGGGGCGTCAGGTCTGATAAAACAGATCGGCAAATCACTCTACTGACCGTTCGAACTACTGGCGCATAATCGTGAACCTCGAAAATTACTTTCCTGTCCTGTTGTTTATCCTGATTGGTATTGCGGTCGGTATTGCGCCGCAACTGATTGGTCGTATTCTTGGGCCGCACCGGCCCGATTCCCAAAAGACATCTCCTTACGAATGCGGCTTTGAAGCATTCGAAGATGCGCGCATGAAGTTCGATGTGCGTTATTACCTTGTCGCCATTTTGTTCATCTTGTTCGATCTGGAAACCGTATTCTTCTTCCCGTGGGGTGTCGCGATGCGTGACCTCGGTTGGCAGGGCTTTATCACGATGATGGTGTTTATTGCTGAATTCGTGGTGGGCTTCTGGTATATCTGGAAGCGCGGCGCGCTGGATTGGGAGTAAGTCATGTCTATTGAAGGTGTTTTGAACGAAGGCTTTGTCACCACTACGGCTGATAAGCTGATCAACTGGACGCGCACCGGTTCGTTATGGCCGATGACCTTTGGTTTGGCCTGTTGTGCGGTCGAGATGATTCATGCCGGTGCCTCGCGGTATGATCTCGATCGCTTTGGCGTCATTTTTCGTCCGTCCCCGCGTCAGTCTGATGTGATGATCGTGGCAGGTACGCTGTGCAACAAGATGGCACCTGCGTTGCGCAAGGTTTATGACCAGATGCCGGAGCCGCGCTGGGTGATCTCGATGGGCTCCTGCGCCAATGGCGGTGGCTATTATCATTATTCCTATTCGGTGGTGCGCGGCTGTGATCGTATTGTGCCAGTCGATATCTATGTGCCAGGTTGTCCGCCCACTGCTGAAGCCCTTTTGTATGGCATCATCCAGCTGCAAAACAAGATTCGCCGTACCGCTACGATTGCGCGCTAAGAGAGCACAATGACCACCAAACTGGAAACCCTTGAAGCAGCTGTGCGCAATGCGCTTGGCGACCACCTTCAAAGCTTGACCGTTGCCTTGGGCGAGATCACCATCGTCGTCAAGGCTTCCAATTATCTTTCCGCGATGCGCGTCCTGCGCGACCATGCCGATACCCGTTTTGAAGAACTGATTGACCTCTGTGGTGTCGATTATTCGACCTATGGCGACGGTAGTTGGCAAGGCGCCCGCTTCGCAGTGGTTTCGCATCTGCTGTCGATCGAACATAACTGGCGTCTGCGCGTGCGCGTATTTGCCGCCGACGATGAGCAGCCGATTCTGGCCTCCGTAACCGATATCTGGGCCTCCGCCAACTGGTACGAGCGCGAAGCTTTCGATTTCTTCGGCATCCTGTTCGAAGGCCATAACGACCTGCGTCGCATTCTCACCGACTACGGCTTCATCGGCCATCCGTTCCGCAAAGACTTCCCAATCTCCGGCTACGTCGAGATGCGCTACGACGCAGAACAAAAACGCGTAATTTATCAACCCGTAACGATCGATCCGCGCGAAATCACGCCGCGGGTGATTCGTGAAGAACACTACGGGATCAAATAATGGCAGAAATCAAGAACTATACGCTGAACTTCGGTCCACAACATCCGGCCGCACACGGCGTTTTGCGTCTGGTGCTGGAGCTGGACGGTGAGGTAATCCAGCGCGCCGACCCGCATATCGGCCTGCTGCATCGCGGCACCGAAAAGCTGGCGGAGCAGAAAACCTACCTGCAATCCGTGCCGTATATGGATCGTCTCGACTATGTGTCGATGATGTGCAACGAGCACGGCTACGTGATGGCAATCGAGCGCCTGTTGGGCTTGGAAGTGCCTCTGCGGGCGCAGTACATCCGTGTCATGTTCGACGAAATCACGCGCCTGCTGAATCACCTGATGTGGATCGGCGCACATGCGCTCGACGTCGGTGCGATGGCGGTGTTGCTGTATGCATTCCGCGAGCGCGAAGACCTGATGGATTGCTACGAAGCGGTCTCCGGCGCCCGTATGCATGCGGCTTACTACCGTCCGGGTGGCGTTTATCGCGATCTGCCGGACACCATGCCGCAGCACAAGGCATCGCTGGTACGCAATGCCAAGGCAATCAAGGCCTTGAACGAAAATCGCCAGGGTTCGCTGCTCGATTTTATTGAAGATTTTACCGTTCGCTTTCCGAAATACGCCGACGAATACGAAACCCTGCTGACGGATAACCGCATCTGGAAACAGCGTCTGGTGGGTGTCGGCGTCGTCTCGCCGGAGCGCGCCAAGGCCATGGGTTTTACCGGCCCGATGCTGCGCGGCTCGGGGGTCGAGTGGGATCTGCGCAAGAAGCAGCCTTACGAGGTCTACGACTTGCTGGATTTCGATATTCCTGTCGGTAAGAATGGCGATTGCTATGATCGTTATCTGGTGCGCGTCGAAGAAATGCGCCAGTCTAACCGGATCATCAAGCAATGCGTAGAGTGGCTGCGCAACAATAGCGGCCCGGTCATGACTGATAATCACAAGGTTGCGCCTTCGTCGCGGGTCAACATGAAATCCAACATGGAAGAGCTGATTCACCATTTCAAGCTCTTCACCGAAGGATTCCACGTGCCGCCGGGCGAAGCCTACGCGGCAGTTGAGCATCCGAAGGGCGAGTTCGGCGTCTACATCGTCTCCGATGGTGCCAACAAACCTTATCGTCTGAAGATCCGCGCACCTGGCTTCCCGCATCTGCAAGGGTTGAACGAGATGGCCAAGGGCCACATGATCGCCGATGCCGTCACCATCATCGGCACGCAGGATATTGTTTTCGGTGAAATCGACCGTTAAGTTTGCTGTAGGACATTAGTCAGTTGGGTACAGAGTAATTTGCCACGCGACGCTGGCTTCTGAACTCTGTCTCCAATTTGTTAATTTGTTAAATACTACCGCGCAACATACCGCGCACGAATGGCCAACACATGTTGTTAAGTCAAGATACATACAAGAAGATTGATCGCGAAGTAGCGAAATTCCCTGCCGACCAGAAGCAGTCGGCGGTGATGGCTGCATTGGCGATTGCACAAGACGAAAAGGGCTGGCTGGCGCCGGAAACCATGCAGGATGTCGCGGATTACCTCGGCATGCCAGCTATCGCGGTGCAGGAAGTCGCGACCTTTTACAATATGTACAACACCAAGCCGGTCGGCAAGCACAAGATCAGCATCTGCACCAACTTGCCTTGTCAGTTGTCCGGCGGTGAGCGCGCAGCATTGCATCTCAAGCACAAGCTAGGCATCGATTTCCGTGAAACTACTGCCGATGGTCAGTTCACGCTGGTCGAGGGTGAATGCATGGGAGCCTGTGGCGATGCGCCGGTGCTGCTGGTCAACAACAAACGCATGTGTAGCTGGATGTCGAATGAAAAGATTGACGGCTTGTTAGCGGAACTCAGTGAGGTAACACCGAAATGACCTGCCTGCACGATCGTCATATTAATCCGCTGATCCTGGCCAACCTGGATGGCAATAACTGGCATTACGCCGATTACGTCAAGCGTGGCGGTTACACCGCCCTCAAACGTATCCTGTCCGAAGGCATCACCCCTGAACAAGTCATCGCCGAACTGAAGGCTGGTTCGTTGCGCGGCCGTGGCGGCGCAGGTTTCCCGACCGGTCTGAAGTGGAGCTTCATGCCACGTCAATTCCCAGGTCAGAAGTACTTGGTGTGTAATACCGACGAAGGCGAACCCGGCACATTCAAGGACCGCGACATCATCCGCTACAACCCGCATGCGTTGATCGAAGGTATGGCCATTGGCGCTTACGCCATGGGTATTTCGGTTGGTTACAATTACATCCACGGCGAAATCTGGTCTGGCTACGAGCGCTTTGAAGAAGCACTGGAAGAGGCACGCGCCGCCGGTGCTTTGGGCGACAAAATTTTCGGCAGCAGCTTCAGTTTTCAACTGCATGCGTTCCATGGCTACGGCGCTTATATCTGCGGCGAAGAAACCGCATTGCTGGAGTCGCTGGAAGGCAAGAAGGGCCAGCCACGCTTCAAACCGCCTTTCCCGGCCAGCTTTGGTTTGTACGGCAAGCCGACGACTATCAATAACACCGAGACTTTCGCAGCGGTGCCTTTCCTGCTGAACATGGGCGGCGAAGCCTACGCCGCATTGGGCAAGCCGAATAACGGCGGTACCAAAATTTTCTCGATTTCCGGCGACGTAGAACGGCCGGGTAATTACGAAGTACCCCTGGGCACGCCTTTTGCCAAGCTGATGGAGCTCGCCGGCGGTATGCGCGGCGGCAAGAAAATCAAGGCTGTGATTCCTGGCGGCTCGTCCGCTCCGGTGATTCGCGGCGAGGTCATGATGGATACCGATCTCGATTACGATTCGATCGCCAAAGCTGGCTCGATGCTGGGTTCGGGCGCCGTCATTGTGATGGATGAAACACGCTGCATGGTGAAGTCGCTGTTACGTCTGTCGTACTTCTATTTTGAAGAGTCTTGCGGTCAGTGCACGCCGTGCCGCGAAGGCACAGGCTGGCTGTATCGTCTGGTGCATCGGATCGAAACCGGCCACGGCCGTCCGGAAGACATGGAGTTGCTGGATACGGTTGCCGGCAATATCATGGGCCGCACTATCTGTGCACTCGGTGATGCAGCGGCGATGCCGGTACGCGGATTCCTGAAGAATTATCGCGAAGAATTTGAGTATCACATCGAGCATAAGCATTGCTTGGTGCCTGCGTATGTTTAAGACTAACTGTGGAGTCATCCCTGCGCATGCGGGGATCCGTGTTACTGCCTAGGATCGCAGTCAATATGGATTCCCACTTTCGCGGGAATGACGATGTAAGTTTATGTAGAGTACAGCGCAAACAGCGCGTAAAAACACTTAGGCAAGAAAAGCAAAAGCCATGGTTGAAATCGAAATAGACGGCAAGAAAGTGGAAGTCCAAGAGGGCAGCATGGTAATGGATGCTGCCAACAAGATTGGTACCTACATTCCGCATTTCTGCTATCACAAAAAGCTCTCCATCGCGGCCAACTGCCGCATGTGCCTGGTTGAGGTGGAAAAAGCGCCGAAGGCCCTGCCGGCCTGCGCCACGCCGGTGACTGCCGGCATGATCGTGCGCACCGCTAGCGACAAGGCAACCACTGCGCAAAAGAGCGTGATGGAATTTCTGCTGATCAATCACCCGCTGGATTGCCCGATCTGCGATCAAGGCGGTGAGTGCCAGTTGCAGGATTTGGCCGTCGGCTATGGCAAATCATCGTCCCGCTATGAGGAAGAAAAGCGGGTGGTCGCCCCGAAGGACGCTGGCCCGCTGATCTCGATGCAGGAAATGAGCCGCTGCATCCAATGCACTCGTTGCGTCCGTTTCGGCCAGGAAATTGCCGGCGTGATGGAATTCGGCATGGTCGGTCGCGGTGAGCATTCCGAGATCACGACTTTCGTCGGCAAGACCGTTAATTCGGAATTGTCCGGCAACATGATCGATCTGTGCCCGGTTGGTGCACTGACTTCTAAACCGTTCCGCTACAGCGCCCGTACCTGGGAATTGTCGCGTCGCAAATCGGTCAGCCCGCATGATGGCTTGGGCGCCAACCTGGTGGTGCAAGTCAAGGCCGGTAAGGTGATGCGCGTGCTGCCGCTGGAAAACAACGACGTCAATGAATGCTGGCTGTCAGACAAGGATCGCTTCGCCTACGAAGGCCTCAATAGCGCTGACCGTCTGACCAAGCCAATGCTAAAGCAAGACGGCAAGTGGCAAGAAGTCGAATGGCAAACCGCGCTGGAATATGTCGCGCACGGCTTGCGCAACATCCGCCACGAACACGGTGCCGATGCGATTGCTGCGCTGGGTACGCCTTACTCGACGCTGGAAGAACTTTCGCTGCTGCAAAAAGTGGTGCGTGGCCTGGGTTCAGAAAACATCGATTTTCGTCTGCGTCAGTCCGACTTCGCCCTGGATGGCAAAGTTACGCCTTGGCTGGGTATGTCGATCAACGAATTCGCACAATTGAATCGCGCCTTCGTGATCGGCTCGTTCCTGCGCAAGGATCATCCTTTGCTGTCGGCACGCCTGCGTCTGAGTGTTAAACGCGGTGCGCAGTTGAGCATCCTGCACGCTACCGACGACGATCTGCTGATGCCGGTTGCGAACAAAATTATCGCTGCACCATCAGACTGGTGTGCATCGCTGGCGCAAGTCGCCGTCGCCGTGGCGAAAGCCAAGAGCGTCGCTGCTCCAGCCGGGTTCGATAATGTCGAGCCATCGGCTGCGGCCAAGCAAACTGCAGCCAGCCTGCTGTCCGGTGAAGGCAAGGGCGTGTTCCTCGGCAACGCAGCCGCGCAGCATCCACAGGCATCGCAATTGCACGCATTGGCGCAATGGATTGCACAGCAAACCGGCGCCAAGCTCGGTTACCTGACCGAAGCCGGCAATACTGTCGGCGGTTACTGGGCGAACGCGTTGCCGGCAGCCGGCACGGGCCGCAATGCACAACAGATTTTTGCGCAGCCGCACAAGGCATACCTGTTGCTGAACGCCGAGCCGGAACTGGACAGTTTCGATCCGCAAGCCGCTCGCGCCGCATTGGATAAAGCCGAAATGGTAGTGGCGTTGTCGGCCTACAAGCACGGTGCTGATTACGCCGACGTGCTGCTGCCGATCTCGCCATTTACCGAGACCTCCGGCACCTTCGTCAACTGCGAAGGCCGTGCGCAAAGCTTCAACGGCACTGTCAAGCCGCTCGGCGATGCCCGTCCGGCATGGAAAGTGTTGCGCGTGCTGGGTAACTTGCTGGGGCTGTCCGGTTTCGATTACGACACCTCCGAAGCGATTCGCGATGAAGTGCTCGGTACCGGCGAAGTGGCCGCATCAAACTTGCAGGCACGCCTGAATAATTTGTCCGATCTGCAGCCGCAAGCTGCTGCACAAACGGCCAATGGTGCGCTGGAGCGGATTGCCGATGTGCCGATTTATTTCGCTGATGCAGTAGTGCGTCGCGCGCCTTCGCTGCAGGATACTGTCGACGGCCAGGCACCACGCGCATGGTTGTCGGCTACGCTGGCAGCAAAACTGGGGGTCGCCACAGGCGATCGGGTCAACCTCAAACAAGGGCAGGGCGCTGCAGCGTTGCTGGCGGCGATTGATTCGACACTGCCGGAAAATGTTGTGCGTGTAGCCGCATCGCACGCTTCGACCGCAGCCTTGGGCGCGATGTTTGGTTCTATCGTAGTGGAGAAAGCATGATGGATCATTTCATCGCCACCATCAATGCCACCGGCGCCGACTGGTTCGGTTTCATCTGGCCGCTGATCTGGAACCTGATCAAGATCATCGTCGTGGTTGTGCCACTGTTGCTGTGCGTGGCCTACATGACATACTGGGAGCGCAAGCTGATCGGCTGGATGCATATTCGCCTCGGCCCAAATCGCGTTGGCCCCGGCGGTTTACTACAACCGATTGCTGACGCCCTCAAGCTGCTGCTCAAGGAAGTTACCTTGCCGGCACGCGCCAACAAGGTATTGTTCTTCATCGCTCCGATCATGACCATCATGCCGGCTCTGGCTGCCTGGGCAGTCGTGCCTTTTGGTCCTGAGACTGTGCTGGCTGACGTCAACGCAGGTTTGTTGTTCGTCATGGCTATCACGTCGATGGAAGTGTATGGCGTGATCATCGCCGGCTGGGCATCCAACTCTAAGTATGCGTTCCTTGGTGCCATGCGTGCTTCGGCGCAGATGGTTTCCTACGAAATCGCCATGGGCTTCGCTCTGGCGATCGTGCTGATGGTGTCCGGCAGCCTCAACCTGACCGATATCGTGATGGCGCAAAGCAAGGGCTATTTTTATGATCATGGCTTGGGTTTCCTGTCTTGGAACTGGTTGTCGCTGTTTCCAGTGTTCCTGATTTATTTTATTTCGGGTATCGCCGAAACCAATCGTCATCCTTTCGACGTGGTTGAGGGTGAATCGGAAATCGTGGCCGGCCACATGATCGAATACTCGGGTATGTCGTTCGCGATGTTCTTCCTGGCTGAATACGCCAGCATGATTCTGGTGTCGATCCTGACAGCGTTGCTGTTCATGGGCGGCTGGGCATCGCCTTTGTCGATGCTGGACTGGATTCCGGGCTGGAACTGGCTTGGCATGAAAACATTCTTCATGTTGTCGGTGTTTATCTGGGTGCGTGCTTCGTTCCCGCGCTATCGCTATGACCAGATCATGCGCTTGGGCTGGAAAGTGTTTATCCCACTGGTTCTCGCGTACCTGGTGATTGTCGCCGCCTGGATTCAAAGTCCATGGAATATCTGGAAGTAATGGAAGGTTTATAGCAAATGGAAGCGATCAAGGATTTTTTCGGTAGCTTAATGCTGCTGGAGCTGCTCAAGGGACTGCGGTTGACTGGCCGCTACCTGTTCGCACGCAAGATTACTGTGCTGTTCCCGGAAGAGAAGACGCCGCAGTCGCCGCGTTTCCGCGGTCTGCATGCGCTGCGCCGTTACCCGAACGGCGAGGAGCGCTGCATCGCTTGCAAACTGTGCGAAGCAGTGTGTCCGGCGATGGCCATCACGATTGAGTCGGATCAGCGTGAAGACGGCTCGCGCCGCACCACGCGCTACGATATCGATTTGACTAAATGCATTTTCTGCGGTTTCTGCGAAGAGTCTTGCCCGGTCGATTCGATCGTCGAGACGCATATTCTGGAATACCACGGTGAAAAGCGCGGCGATCTGTACTACACCAAGGAAATGCTGTTGGCGGTTGGCGATCGTTATGAGCCGGAGATTGCGGCGGCACGTGCTGCAGATGCGGCATATCGCTAGTGCATTGTCGTCATCCTTGTGCCAGCGGGGATGCGGGCTGCTAACTTGAATAATGGCTTTCCGCATGTGCGGGAGTGACGTGGTAAGAGTTAGTTTCGTGATTGATGAAGTTTTTTTAGCCGACTTTTTGGGCCATTATGGAATTTAAGACATTCTTGTTCTACGCGTTTTCGGTGGCGTTGGTGATCGCCGCCTTGTGCGTAATCACCGCACGTAATCCAGTGCATTCCGCGCTGTTCCTGGTATTGTCGTTTTTCTCCGCGGCCGGCATCTGGATGTTGCTCAAGGCCGAATTCCTCTCTATCGTTCTGGTGCTGGTCTACGTTGGTGCCGTTATGGTGCTGTTCCTGTTCGTGGTGATGATGCTGGATATTAATCTCGACAAGATGCGAGAGGGTTTCTGGGGATATTTCCCGCTGGCTGCGACGGTGGGTACCATCATCGTGGTTGAAATGGCTGCGGTCATTTTTCACGGCTTCCAGGGCACAGATGCAGATGTGCCGGCGGTGTCGGCCAACATCGGCAACACCAAAGAGCTGGGTAAGCTGATCTACACCGAATACGTTTACGCCTTTGAAATAGCCGCAGTCATTCTGTTGGTGGCGATTGTCGCTGCTGTTGCGCTGACACTGCGTCGCCGTAAGGACAGCAAGTATTTTTCACCTGCCGCTGCGGTCAAGGTCAAGAGCGCTGACCGGATTCGCGTGGTCAAGATGCAGTCGGAAGCCAGGGTTGAGCCGGTGGCGCCAGTGAATCCTGCCAACCCGGCCGCACCAGCGGCCCCACAAAAATAACAAGGACGCAATATGGTACTTTCGCTTGCTCACTACCTGATTCTCGGTGCGATCCTGTTTGCGATCGGCATCGTTGGCATATTCCTCAACCGCAAAAACCTGATCGTATTGCTGATGGCAATCGAACTGATGCTGTTGGCGGTGAATATGAACTTCATTGCTTTTTCGTATTACCTGGGTGATGCGGCGGGGCAGATCTTCGTTTTCTTTATCCTCACTGTAGCGGCTGCCGAAGCGGCGATTGGTCTGGCCATCCTGGTTGCGTTGTTCCGTAACCTCAATACCATCAACGTCGAAGATCTGGACAGCCTGAAGGGCTGACGGTGTTTGTTTTCGCAGGCCCGGGCAGGCGGAAACAAGCAGGCAAAGAATGAGTAAGCAGCGCGCAGACAATGCGCAGACAACAAATAACGAATAAAGATAAGGTTCATCATGGCGGGGCAACTTAACCCACAACTACTTCTTGCCGTACCGTTGGCGCCACTGGCTGGCGCAGCGATTGCGGGCTTATTCGGTACCAAATTCTTCGGCAACCTGATCGGTCGCAAGACGTCGCATACTGTCACCATTCTCGGTGTGCTGATTGCGCTGATCATTTCGGTACAGACCTTGCTGCAGGTGATGGACGGTGCCACTTTCAACGGCACCTTGTACACCTGGATGACGGTCGGCGGCATCAAGCTGGAGATTGGCTTTTTGGTCGATAGCCTGACTGCGATGATGATGTGCGTGGTGACTTTCGTGTCGTTGATGGTGCATATTTATACCATCGGATACATGAAGGATGACGAGGGCTATAACCGCTTCTTTGCGTATATTTCGCTGTTCACGTTCTCGATGTTGATGCTAGTCATGAGCAACAACTTCTTGCAACTGTTTTTCGGCTGGGAAGCAGTGGGTCTGGTGTCGTATCTCCTGATCGGTTTTTGGTACACCCGCCCAACCGCGATTTTCGCGAACATGAAGGCCTTCCTGGTCAACCGTGTCGGCGATTTCGGTTTTATCCTCGGTATCGGCCTGCTGCTGGCTTATTCCGGTTCGATGAATTACACCGAAGTGTTTGCGCAAAAGGACATGTTGGCGACGTTGACCTTGCCTGGCAGCGACTGGATGTTGCTAACTGTGGCCTGCATCTGTCTGTTTATCGGCGCCATGGGTAAGTCCGCGCAGTTTCCACTGCACGTCTGGTTGCCTGACTCGATGGAAGGCCCAACCCCGATTTCCGCCCTGATTCACGCGGCGACCATGGTGACTGCCGGTATCTTCATGGTAACGCGTATGTCGCCGCTATTCGAGTTGTCCGATACGGCGTTGTCGTTCATCCTGATCATCGGTTCTATTACCGCGTTGTTCATGGGTTTCCTTGGCGTCATTCAGACCGACATCAAGCGCGTCGTTGCCTATTCCACCCTGTCGCAGCTCGGTTACATGGCCGTGGCACTGGGCGCTTCGGCATACTCTGTCGCGGTATTTCACCTGATGACGCATGCGTTCTTCAAGGCGTTGCTGTTCCTTGGCGCGGGCTCGGTGATCATCGGTTTGCATCATGACCAGGACATGCGCAATATGGGCGGTCTGCGTAAATACATGCCAATCACCTGGATAACGTCCCTGATTGGTTCGTTGGCGCTGATCGGCACACCATTCTTTTCCGGCTTCTATTCGAAGGACAGCATCATCGAAGCGGCCCACGCATCGACATTGTTCGGCTCAGGTTTTGCGTACTTTGCAGTGCTGGCCAGCGTTTTCGTGACGGCTTTCTATTCGTTCCGCATGTATTTCTTGGTGTTCCATGGCGAAGAGCGTTTTGGCAAGGCGCATGACGGCCACGATGCCCATGCTGCACACGATGCGCACGGTGCCCACGACGACCATCATGACGAAGAAGATGAGCATGAGCATCACGGTCTGGCCCCTGGTCAAAAGCCGCATGAGTCGCCTTCGGTGGTGACAGTGCCCTTGATCCTGCTGGCGATTCCTTCCGCCATTATCGGCTTCCTGGCGATTGAGCCTATGTTGTACGGCAGCTTTTTCAAGGACGTAATTTTCGTCAATGAAGCACATCATGCAATGGAAGAGCTGCGCAACGATTTCCATGGTCCGGTCAGTATGGTTGCTCATGCGTTTAGCTCTGCGCCCCTGTGGCTGGCGATTGCCAGCGTCGCGTCTGCGTATTACTGCTATATAGTCAATCCGCGCTTGCCTGCCGCTATCAAGCAGAAGTCTGGTCCGATTTTCACCTTGCTGGACAATAAATACTATATGGATAAGTTCAACGACGTGGTTTTCTCAGGCGGCGCCCGCCTGCTGGGCCGCGGCCTGTGGAATGCTGGCGATCGCGGTCTGATCGATGGTCTGATAGTCAACGGCAGCGCCAAGGCCGTCAACTGGTTCTCGAAGATTACCCGTCTCTGGCA
>NZ_JBIIVN010000051.1:0-14897 GCF_044339385.1 Collimonas sp.
CGGCGTTGCCGATACAGGTTGTGCAGCCGTACGCTGTGACGCCGAAGCCGAGTTTTCCCAGGTACGACAGCAGGCCGGCCGCTTCCAGGTATTCGGTGACCACGCGCGAGCCAGGGGCCAGCGAAGTCTTGATGTGCGCAGGTACCTTAAGGCCGGCTTCGACCGCTTTCTTGGCCAGCAAACCAGCCGCCAGCATGACGCTTGGGTTGGATGTATTGGTGCAAGAAGTAATGGCCGCGATCAGGACATCGCCGTTTTGCAGCTTGACGCCGTCAGTGGTGGTGTACGTTGCATCCAGATCTTCGATCTTTTTGTTGAAGCCGTTTTCTGCGATTGGCTTACTGAAGAGTTCAGCGAAATTGGCTTTGACGCGACCGATTTCGATACGGTCTTGCGGACGCTTTGGACCCGCCAGCGATGGTGCAACCGTGCCCAGATCGAGTTCGACCACGGTGGTGTAGTCGATGTCGCCAGCTTTTGGAATGCCGTACAGGTTTTGTGCCTTGAAGTAGCCGGCGAACGCATCGATTTCGGCTTTGCTGCGGCCAGTGCTCTTGAAATAGTCGATAGTTGCATCGTCGACCGGGAAGAAGCCCATGGTGGCGCCGTATTCAGGCGCCATGTTGGCGATGGTGGCGCGGTCGGTCAGGCTCAGCGAGGCGGTGCCTGCGCCGAAGAATTCGACGAACTTGCCCACCACTTTTGCCTTGCGCAGCAGTTCTGTAATAGTCAGCACCAGGTCGGTTGCAGTGACGCCTTCGCGCAGTTGACCGGTCAGATTGACGCCGACTACGTCCGGGGTCAGGAAGTACACCGGTTGGCCCAGCATGCCGGCTTCTGCCTCGATACCGCCGACGCCCCAGCCGACTACGCCGATGCCGTTGATCATGGTAGTGTGCGAGTCAGTGCCGACCAGGGTGTCCGGATAGTAGACCGAATCCTTCTTGTGGACGCCGCGCGCCAGGTATTCCAGGTTGACCTGGTGAACGATGCCGAAGCCAGGAGGCACGACGCCGAACGTGTCGAATGCTTGCATGCCCCATTTCATGAACTGGTAGCGCTCGTTATTACGCTGGAATTCCAGTTTCATGTTCAGGTCAAGTGCTTTCTTTTCGCGGAAATGGTCGATCTGTACCGAGTGGTCCACCACCAGATCAACCGGCACCAGCGGTTCGATGTTCTTGGCGTTCTTGCCCAGCGAGGCGGCGACGTTACGCATCGCGGCGAGGTCGGCCAGCAGCGGCACACCGGTGAAGTCTTGCAGCACGACGCGCGCTACGACAAACGGAATTTCATCAGTCCGTGCTGCGGTTGGGGCCCAGTTCGCGAGTTGCTTGACGTGCTCTTCAGTAACCTTCTTGCCGTCGCAGTTACGCAGCACCGATTCCAGTACGATACGGATGGAAATCGGCAAGCGCGAGATATTGATACCCAGCTTTTTCTCCAGTGCAGGCAAGGAGTAGAACTTGCCCTTTTTGGAGTCGGAAATCTTGAATTCCTTGAGTGTATTCAGTGTGTTGTGGGACATGATTTCTCCTTGATTTACAAACTGTTTGCCGAGTCGGCGGAAGCCGCGGCCGGTAGTTTTTCTTGTTCCGGGGACTTGCATTCGTTAGCCAGTTGCTGGCCCTTTTTTGAATCGAGCAAAATGCCTTTGGCCGGGATGCCGATCCATAGCAGGCCATATTTGCGGTTTTCAAAGCGGTTGGCGCCAGTGGTAGTCGGCACGCGGGTCAGACGGTGCAGGGATTTGCCCCAGCGCAGCGCGATGTGCTTATCGTCTTCGGTGTTGGTGTAGATTGTCAGGTTATTGCCCAGTTCGCAGTGGTAGTCGACAGCAGCAGCGGTCTTGATATCAGGCGTGCCTTCATCTTCGCCGTCGTCAACTTCCGCAGCGGCAGCCTTTGGGGCAACTTTCTTGACACTCTTCTTGGTCGTTGTCTTGGTGCTGCTGCTTTGAGCCTGCACTTGCGGCGCAGCGATGGCTAGGCCGGCGCACAGCAGCACTAGGATGGACAGACTCTTCTTCATTTCAAATGTTCCTTAGTGCACTTGCCGTAATACATTGAGATGGCAAGATACGGTTATAACAAGGTTGTTGCGATTTCAGGTACTGCAATGCCACTCTGTTTGGCGCGCTGCAGGACGCTCCAGTAATAGCGATAACTGGCGCGGTCATGCAGTATGCCTTGGTGCTGTATCGGGCCCCATGCGGCGCGTTGGGCTGCGTGTAGGATTTGTGCCGCCTCGGTAATTTCCGCAAGCGGCGGGGTAAAGGCTTGTAAGATCGCGCGGATTTGCTGCGGATGAATGCTCCACATCCGCGTATAGCCGAATTCGCTGCGGGCTTGCCGGGCGTCGGCGGCAACCAGCGCCATGTCTTTAATGTCGGTAGTGACGTTATGCGAAGGCACCTTGCCGTGTGCGTGGCAGGCAGCGGCGATTTCCAATTTGGCGCGTGTCACCAGCGGATGGCTGAATTGTCCCGGCGCGCGCATTGCATCGCTAGGGATGGCGCCGTAGTGGGCCGAAACGAAATCCATAATGCCGAACGATAGCGATTCCACCTGCGGCAGCGCGGCGATGCCAAATACATCGGCTAGCGCGCCATGGGTTTCTATCAGGACGTGAATCGGCAGTGCTTGACGGCCAGCCAGGTTTGCGTGGTGATTGATGAGGTCGATAGCGCTACGAACCTCGCCAAGGCTTTCTGCCTTGGGCAGCATCAAATAGGCCAGCCGCTTGGCTGCACCTTGGCAGATGATGCGGATGTCTTGTTCGAAAAAACTGCTGCCGCTGTCGTGAACCCGAGCGCCGATGCGCTCAAAGCGATTCTCTGTGCCGGCAATAATGCTGCTTACCAGTTGCGCATGAGCGGCTTCATTGCCTGCGCTGGCGCCGTCTTCGCAGTCGAAAGTGATGTCGAATACCGGGCCAAGTTCCTGTTGCAGCTGGAGCGACTTGCGCATGAGCTTTTCAGCGCCGGCGTAATGATCGCAGACCGGTAGGGAAACCGGTTCTTGCTTGCCTAGGAATAAGACCTCGGTAGGGTGCATTGCGAAATTTCTATTGATTGCAGGTCAGTATCAACCGTAGCGGGTAGGGTGGCGCAAAGTGCCCACACGTGAAGGCGATAACCGCAGCACATGCCTCATTCTGGATCAAAATTTAATCAGGCAGGTGCGCATGTTGCGCGGGTGGGCACAGCGTACCCACCCGACGTTGATGCTTAGCCGACCAGATGTTTCACGCCGTCACGCTCTTCTTGCAGTTCTTTCAGCGTGATGTTGATGCGCTCTTGCGAGAATTCATCGATTTCCAGGCTCTGAACGATTTTGTATTCGCCATTTTCAGTAGTCACTGGGAAGCCGAACATGGTGCCTTCAGGGATGCCATACGAACCGTCCGAAGGAACGCCCATGGTAGTCCATTTACCGTTGGTGCCCAATACCCAGTCACGCACGTGGTCAATCGCTGCGTTGGCGGCTGATGCTGCCGACGACAGGCCACGCGCTTCAATGATGGCCGCACCGCGCTTGCCAACTGTCGGCAGGAACACGTCCTTGTTCCAGACCTGGTCGTTGATCAGATCCTTGACCGAGGCGCCGTCCGCAGTCGCGTAGCGATAGTCGGCGTACATGGTTGGCGAGTGGTTGCCCCACACGCACAGCTTTTCGATAGCCGAAACCGGTTTGCCGATCTTGGCTGCAACCTGCGACAACGCGCGGTTGTGGTCAAGGCGCAGCATGGCTGTGAAGTTCTTGGCTGGCAGGCTTGCCGCCGACTTCATGGCGATGTAAGCGTTGGTGTTGGCTGGGTTGCCAACCACCAGCACCTTGACATTACGCGAAGCGACGGCGTCGAGCGCCTTGCCTTGTGCGGTAAAAATCTGTGCATTGGCTTCCAGCAGGTCCTTGCGTTCCATGCCCGGGCCGCGTGGGCGAGCACCGACCAGCAGGGCAACGTCGGCATCCTTGAATGCGGTCAGTGGATCGCTGTGGGCAGTAATGCCAGCCAACAGCGGGAAAGCGCAATCGTCAACTTCCATGATCACGCCTTTCAGCGCTTTTTGTGCTTTCTCGTCAGGAATTTCGAGCAATTGCAAGATGACCGGCTGGTCTTTGCCGAGCAGGTCGCCGTTGGCGATGCGGAACAGCAGGGAGTAACCGATTTGACCAGCGGCGCCGGTAACGGCAACGCGCATAGGGGATTTAGCCATGTTGAATCTCCAGAGAAGTGATGGAAAGCGATATCTAAACTAATAAAATAACTGCGTGCCAGTCAGTGCCAGTCAGTGCCAGTCAGTGCCAGTCAGTGCCAGTCAGTGCCAGTCAGTGCCAGTCAGTACAAATCAGTGCGGCAGTGTGCGATGGCCTGTGCGGCGTGGCGAACTGTCTTGAGTTGTCCTGCCAATAACTATTCCTATAAAACACTTAACCGCTGAATTGCAAAAAAGCCTGCCCGTCCTTAAAAAGCTGCGCTGCCAATCTTTGACGTAAAAATCTTTGACCTGATACGTAGCCTCTAATCATACCGGCGAAAGCCTCGTTCGTCAGTTTGTTTTGTGCCGATTCGGCGCGCTGGAAAGCCGATTTTTCATCCCTTGCGTCAAAATTGATTGCGGCGGCAGCGGCGTGCAATTTCTGGTACTGTGGTTGCCGGCGAGTGTAGGCGTGCAGGAATAGTATGTAATAGTATGTCAATGAGTATCTTATGTCTTATATAAGACATATCATTACTTATTTTTTGTTGGACGACGGCATAGGTTTTATGGTGAAATCCGAGGTCATGAGTTCCATCCCGTCCAATGTGAGCAGCAGTGACCCAGCCGGCCCGAGCGCCATTGTTCCTGGGGTGTCTCCGACATTCAGTCCGCTCTACCAGCAAATTAAGACGCTGATCATGCAGCGCCTGCAGTCCGGCGAGTGGAAGCCGGGAGAGTTGATTCCTAGCGAAGTCGAGCTGGGGAGTCGCTTCAAGGTCAGTCAAGGGACCGTGCGCAAAGCGATCGATGAACTGGCGGCCGAAAACCTGCTGGTGCGGCGCCAGGGAAAGGGCACCTTCGTTGCCACCCATCACGAGGCGCGCTCGCAGTTTCGTTTTCTGCGCCTCATGCCCGACAGCGACCAGGCGCAAACTACTGATAAAAAAATCATTGAACTTAAGCGTCTGCGTGCGCCTGCGGAAATTGCACGTTTGCTGGCAATGAAGTCGGGCGATTCTGTGGTTTATGTAAAGCGGGTGCTGGCGTTTGATGGCGTACCGACAATTCTTGAGGATTTGTGGCTGCCCGGGGCATTGTTCAAAACGCTGACGCTAGAGCGTCTGGCTGAATACAAAGGGCCGATGTACGGTTTGTTCGAAACCGAGTTCGGCACACGTATGATTCGCGCTACCGAGCAGATCCGTGCTGCCTGCGCCGACGTTGATGCGGCCGGGTTGTTGGGCGTTGAGGAGTCTTCGCCGTTGTTGTGTGTTGAGCGTGTTTCCTTTACTTACGGCGACAAGCCGGTAGAGGTGCGGCGTGGTTTGTATGTGACCAGTCATCATCATTACCAGAACGAATTAAGTTAGTCAGATTACTCAATGGAGTTGGCCGATTGGCGCTATGCTCCTGTGGTTGTGGTGGGCTGGCGATTATTTTTGATATTGAATAATAACTATTGCTGTGGTGCACAAAAATTGGCGAAAATTGCGGGATTGCAGTTGCAGCAAATTTTTAAACTGAGGAGAACCCTGTTATGTCTGAAGCCGCGAAACCAAACCGGCCACAGTTTCGTAATATAAACATTACTCAAATTGTCGGTTACCGCTTGCCGCTGGCGGGCATTATTTCGATTTTGCACCGCATCAGCGGCCTGTTGATGTTTTTGCTCTTGCCTTTCATTCTGTTTTTGCTGGACAAGAGTCTGGTATCTGAAAGCTCTTTCGACTACTTCAAGGGTTTTACCTCGAACTGGTTCGTGAAGCTTGTCATTCTGGCCCTGTCATGGGCCTATCTGCACCATTTCTGCGCCGGCATTCGCCACCTCATCATGGATAACCACGTTGGTCTGGATAAAGTCAGTGCGCGCAAATCGGCTGCGGCTGTCCTGGTCGTCAGCGTGCCGCTGGCGCTGATCGTTGCATTGAAACTGTTCGGAGCATTCTAAATGGCAGACAATAATATCGGAGCAAAGCGCCTCGTCGTTGGCGCGCATTACGGTTTGCGAGACTGGCTGGCGCAGCGCCTCACAGCCATCGTCATGGGGATCTACACCGTCATTCTGCTGGTCTGCTTTCTGACCGCCAGCGATTTTAGCTATCAAGGCTGGGCCGGATTGTTTGCGCATCAGTGGTTCAAGCTGGTTACATTTGTGGCCCTCATGTCGCTGTTTTTTCATGCATGGATTGGTGTGCGTGATATATGGATGGATTACGTCAAGCCGGTTGGTGTTCGCCTGGTCTTGCAAGTTGCCACAATTCTGTGGTTGGTCGCTTGTGCCGGATATGCGGCGCAGATTTTGTGGAGAGTGTAATCGTGGCTGCTATCAAATCCACAATTCCTACACGCCGCTTTGATGCGGTAATCGTTGGTGCCGGCGGATCCGGTATGCGTGCTTCCCTGCAATTGGCCGAAGCTGGTTTGAATGTTGCGGTGTTGTCGAAAGTGTTTCCGACCCGTTCGCACACAGTTGCTGCACAGGGCGGTATTGGCGCCTCGCTCGGCAACATGTCGGAAGACAGCTGGTACTGGCACATGTTCGACACCGTAAAGGGCTCGGACTACCTGGGTGACCAGGATGCGATTGAGTTCATGTGTCGCGAAGCGCCTAAGGCTGTGTATGAACTGGAACACTTCGGCATGCCGTTCGACCGTAACGCCGACGGTACCATTTACCAGCGGCCGTTCGGCGGCCACTCGGCCAACTTCGGCGAAAAGCCGGTTGCCCGCGCTTGCGCGGCAGCTGACCGCACTGGCCATGCGCTGTTGCACACGTTGTATCAGCGCAACGTGCGCGCCAAGACCCATTTCTTCGTCGAGTGGATGGCCATCGATCTGGTACGCGATGCCGAAGGCGACGTCATCGGCGTGGTTGCCCTGGAAATGGAAACCGGCGATGTGATGATCCTGGAAGCCAAGACCACGGTCATGGCAACCGGCGGCGCAGGGCGTATCTGGGCTGCCTCGACCAATGCCTTCATCAATACCGGTGACGGCATGGGTATGGCTGCCCGCGCAGGTTTGCCGCTGGAAGACATGGAATTCTGGCAGTTCCACCCAACCGGCGTCGCTGGTGCGGGCGTGCTGATCACTGAAGGTGTGCGTGGCGAGGGCGGTATCCTGATCAACGCCAACGGCGAACGTTTCATGGAGCGCTACGCGCCAACCCTGAAGGATCTGGCGCCGCGCGATTTCGTCTCGCGTTCGATGGACCAGGAAATCAAGGAAGGTCGCGGCTGCGGTCCGCACAAGGGTCACGTGATGCTGGATCTGCGCCATATCGGTGCTGAAACCATCATGAAGCGCCTGCCGTCGATTCTGGAAATCGGCCACAAGTTCGCCAACGTCGATGCGTTAAAAGAGCCGATCCCGGTGGTGCCGACCATCCACTATCAAATGGGCGGTATTCCTACCAACGTCTACGGGCAGGTCGTGGTGCCGAAGAACGGTATCCCGAACGCCGTCGTCAACGGCCTGTACGCAATCGGTGAATGTGCCTGTGTATCGGTGCACGGCGCCAATCGTCTCGGTACCAATTCGCTGCTGGATCTGGTGGTGTTCGGCCGCGCTGCAGGTAATCACATTGTTGCAAGCAAGCTCAAGGAGCGCAGCAACAAGGCGTTGCCTGCCGATGCCGCCGACGTCGCTCTGGCGCGCCTGGCCAAGCTGGAAAGCAGCACCGGTTCCGAGCGTGTGCAAGATGTCGCCGGCGATATCCGCAAGGCCATGCAGCACTATTGCGGCGTGTTCCGTACCGACGAGTTGCTGCAGCAAGGTTACAAGGAAATTATGGTCCTCGATGAACGTCGCAAGCATGTTGCGTTCAAGGACAAGTCCAAGGTGTTCAATACAGCGCGGGTTGAAGCGCTGGAGCTGGATAACCTGATCGAAACTGCCAAGGCCACCATTACTTCGGCGGCAGCTCGTAAAGAATCGCGCGGCGCCCACGCGCATCGCGATTATGAGGTGCGTGATGACGAAAACTGGATGAAGCACACCTTGTGGTACTCCGAAGGTAATCGTCTTGACTACAAGCCAGTGGTTACCAAGCCGCTGACAGTTGATACTTTCAAGCCAAAGCCACGCACGTTCTGATTTGTCGCGGCAGAGCCGCTTGCCACATGATGGCCTGCAACTCTGTCGCACAATTTATAAAAAGGTATAGCCATGTCATCACGCACTTTGAAATTTAAAATCTACCGCTACGATCCTGATAAGGACGCCAAGCCTTACATGCAGGATCTGACAGTAGAACTGCTGCCAACCGACAAGATGTTGCTGGATGCATTGCAGCGCATTAAGGCTGACGTTGACGATTCTCTGGCGTTGCGTCGCTCCTGCCGTGAAGGTGTGTGCGGTTCCGATGCCATGAACATCAACGGCAAGAACGGTCTGGCGTGCACCACCAACCTCAATGAGCTGACCGAGCCTATCGTCCTGAAGCCGTTGCCAGGTCTGCCGGTGATCCGCGACCTGATCGTCGATATGACGCAATTCTTCAAGCAATACGATTCGATCAAGCCGTTCCTGATCAACGACAACATCCCGCCGGAAAAAGAGCGTCTACAATCGCCGGAGCAGCGTGAGGAACTCGATGGCCTGTATGAGTGCATCCTCTGCGCTTGCTGCTCCACTTCCTGCCCGTCGTTCTGGTGGAATCCTGACAAGTTCGTCGGTCCTGCCGGTTTGCTGCAAGCCTATCGCTTCATTGCCGACAGCCGTGACGAAGCAACCGGCGCGCGTTTGGATAACCTAGAAGATCCATATCGCCTGTTCCGTTGCCGTTCGATCATGAATTGTGTCGACGTTTGTCCTAAGGGATTGAACCCGAACGCAGCGATTGGCAAAATCAAGGAATTGATGGTTCGCCGGTCAGTGTAAGAGAGACATAGCAGGGTAGGAGGGCCGACCAGTCTTCCTGCCCTGTTTTTTGTAACAATCTGGAACTGTTCGTCGGCAACGTCGAGCGGCGCTATCAAATAGAATAAGTGGTCTACATGTCTATTACTCATCAAGCTGATCCCGCAAACCGAGCCCGATTGCGCTGGCGTGCCAGGCGTGGCTTGCTTGAGAATGATTTGATATTGACACGCTTTCTGGATGCCCACGAAGCCGGTATGACGGATGACGATGTCGACGCTTTTACACGCCTGATGGGGCTGTCCGATAATGCGCTAATGGATTTGCTACTGGTCCGTAAAGAACCGGACGGCCTGCTGGATTTGCCGCAAGTGCATGCTCTGTTAGCCAGAATACGCAATGCCTGAAGCGCGACGATATCTTAAGTCGGCGCCCAGCGTCGCAGATGTCGAACAGCTTGCAAACAAGTCTTTTGTTTTTTTGATTTAGAGACACCTTTTGATTGAGGGGAGAGTCATGACCACCGCAGATACAAAAGCCACGCTATCGTTTTCCGATGGCAGCCCATTCGTAGAATTTCCTATTTACAAGGGCACTGTCGGCCCTGAAGTCATCGATATCCGCAAGCTCTATGGCGCGACCGGCAAATTTACTTACGACCCGGGTTTCATGTCGACTGCGGCATGTAATTCGTCGATCACTTACATCGATGGCGACAAGGGAGAATTGCTCTACCGTGGTTACCCGATCGAACAATTGGCGGTCAATTGCGACTTCCTGGAAACTTGCTACCTGTTGCTGAACGGCGAACTGCCGACTGCCGCCGAGAAGGAAAAATTCGACGCTACCGTGACCCAGCACACTATGGTCCACGAGCAGATGCAATTCTTCTTCCGTGGCTTCCGCCGCGATGCACATCCGATGGCAGTGCTGGTCGGCACTGTCGGCGCTTTGTCGTCGTTCTATCATGACTCGCTGGACATCACCAATCCGCGTCATCGCGAAGTATCGGCTATCCGCTTGATCGCCAAGCTGCCGACTCTGGTCGCCATGGCATACAAGTACAACGTCGGCCAGCCGTTCGTGTACCCACGTAACGAACTGTCATACAGCGCCAACTTCATGCACATGATGTTCTCGACTCCGTGCGAGGAGTACAAGGTCAACGACGTACTGGTGCGTGCGCTGGATCGTATCCTCACGCTGCACGCCGACCACGAGCAGAATGCTTCAACATCGACCGTGCGTCTGGCTGGTTCGAGCGGCGCCAACCCGTTTGCCTGTATCGCTGCCGGCATTGCTTGCCTGTGGGGTCCGGCACACGGCGGCGCCAACGAAGCGGCGCTGAACATGCTCAAGGAAATCGGCACAGTCGACAAGATCCCTGAGTTTATCGCCAAGGTGAAAGACAAGAACTCCGGCGTTAAGCTGATGGGCTTTGGTCACCGCGTCTACAAGAATTTCGATCCGCGCGCCAAGCTGATGCGTGAGACTTGCTACGAAGTGCTGAACGAATTGGGTCTGCATGACGATCCATTGTTCAAGCTGGCGATGGCGCTGGAAAAAGTGGCCCTGGAAGACGAATATTTCGTTTCCCGCAAGCTCTATCCAAACGTCGATTTCTACTCCGGTATCGTGCAGTCCGCGCTGGGTATCCCGACCTCGCTGTTCACCGGTATCTTCGCCATGGCACGCACTGTCGGCTGGATCGCCCAATGGAACGAGATGATTTCGGATCCGGAGCAAAAAATCGGCCGTCCACGTCAGTTGTTCGTTGGTTCGCCAGCCCGTGACGTGCCCGCAATCGATAGGCGCGGTTGATTGGCAGTAGTAAAAGCAGGGCTTGTTGATATCCTGATACAACACAAACAGCGAATCCATCGATTCGCTGTTTGTGTTTCCACAGGTTATGCTATGCTCCTATCCTGTACCGATTTGGAGCGGGTAGAGTGGGCATTTATGCTCTCGCTGATGCTGTTATTTTGGTGCCGTCTGTGCAGAAAAGCGCGCTTAGCCTACGGTGGCAAAGGCATGCAAGCGGCAAGCATGTTTTGAGGGTCAGGCATGGCAACACCGGAATTGAAAATGCTAGTAAAAAGAATGCTGTAAAAGTAACGCTGTAAAAATAATGTTTTAAATAGAGCCCTTCCCCACAACTTGATGTGCAATCCGCTAACCGGTCAGGCCGTGTCGCGGAAGGTTATGTTAACCCGCTAATCTCGCGAAACGCGAAGAAAGGTGAGCAAGATGATGCAACAATACCGCTCTAATTCTTATCTCTTCGGAGGTAATGCACCGTACATTGAAGAGCTGTACGAGTCTTACCTCGACAATCCCGGTTCAGTTGCCGACAACTGGCGTGCTTATTTTGACGCCATGCAGCATGTACCTGCGGTCGACGGCTCCGACAAGCCAGACGTTGGTCACGCATCCGTTATCGCCTCGTTTGCCGAGCGCGCCAAGCAAGGCCCGATCCGTACTATCTCTGCTTCAGCCGATGCTGAAATGGGCTTCAAGCGTGTTGCTGTAACGCAATTAATCGCTGCCTACCGCTATCTCGGTTCGCGCTGGGCCAATCTGGACCCGTTGCAACGTCAGGAGCGTTCCACTCTGCCAGAACTGGAGCCGAGTTTCTATGGCTTTAGCGATGCCGACATGGACATCGTGTTCAACATCAGCAATACCTACTTCGGTCATGAAACGGCGACTCTGCGTGATTTGCTCAATTCTTTGCGTGAGACTTATTGTCGTTCGATCGGTACTGAGTACATGTACATCAGCGATCCGACAGAAAAACGCTGGATGCAAGAACGTCTTGAGTCGACTCGTTCGGCGCCGGTATTCACTACGGAAAAGAAAAAACACATTCTTGACCGTCTGACTGCTGCTGAAGGTCTGGAGCTGTACCTGCATACACGTTATGTCGGTCAGAAGCGCTTCTCGCTCGAAGGCGGCGAAAGCTTCATCGTAGCCCTGGATGAAACCATCCAGCGTGCAGGCGAAAAAGGCGTTCAGGAAATCGTCATCGGCATGGCTCACCGCGGCCGTTTGAATGTGCTGGTCAACACCCTGGGCAAGATGCCGCAAGAATTGTTTGCAGAATTCGAAGGCAAGCACGCCGACGATCTGCCTGCCGGCGACGTCAAGTACCACCAAGGGTTCTCGTCCGACATCACCAGCCCTGGCGGGCCAGTGCATCTTTCGCTGGCGTTCAACCCGTCGCACCTGGAAATCGTCAATCCTGTGGTTGAAGGTTCGGTCAAGGCCCGTATGGAGCGCCGCGGCGACAGCGACGGCTCGCAAGTGCTGCCGATTCTGGTGCACGGCGATGCTGCATTTGCTGGCCAGGGTGTCGTCATGGAGATCCTCAGTCTGGCGCAAACGCGTGGTTACGGCACAGGCGGCACCGTGCATATCGTGATCAACAACCAGATCGGTTTCACCACTTCCGATCCGCGCGATTCCCGTTCCACACTGTATTGCTCAGACGTCGTCAAGATGATCGAAGCGCCGGTATTGCACGTCAACGGTGATGATCCTGAAGCGGTTGTGTACGCGACGCAGATCGCGCTCGACTACCGCATGGAATTCAAGAAGGATGTCGTCGTCGATATCATCTGCTTCCGTAAGCTGGGCCATAATGAACAAGATACGCCGGCGTTGACACAACCGCTGATGTACAAGAAGATCGGTCAGCATCCAGGCACCCGCAAGCTTTATGCGGACAAGCTGGTCGCGCAAGGCACCATCAGCGCGGATGAGGGCGATGAAATGGTCAAGGCCTTCCGCGATGCCATGGACGCGGGCAAGCACACCATCGATCCTGTCATCTCCAATTTCAAGAGTAAGTACGCAGTCGACTGGTTGCCGTTCCTGAACCGTAAGTGGACTGATGCCGCCGATACAGCGGTGCCGGCCACAGAACTGAAGCGTTTGGCCAGCCGCATCACGACCGTGCCGGAAAACTTCAAGGTTCACGCGCTGGTTGAGAAAGTATTGAACGACCGTGCAGCAATGGGCCGGGGCGAACTCAATCTCGATTGGGGCATGGGTGAGCATCTGGCTTACGCCTCGCTGGTATCGTCGGGCTATGCGGTGCGCCTGACCGGTCAGGATGCCGGTCGCGGCACCTTCGTCCATCGTCATGCGGTGCTGCACGATCAGAACCGTGAGCGTTGGGATGCAGGCAGCTATATTCCGCTGCAAAACATCTCCGAGCAGCAAGCGCCGTTCAAGGTGATCGACTCGGTATTGTCTGAAGAAGCGGTGCTCGGTTTCGAATACGGCTATTCCACGGCAGAGCCAAACACATTGACCATCTGGGAAGCGCAATTCGGCGATTTCGCCAACGGCGCGCAAGTCGTTATCGACCAGTTCATCAGCTCCGGCGAAGTGAAGTGGGGCCGTGCTTCCGGTTTAGTCATGATGCTGCCGCATGGTTACGAAGGCCAGGGTCCGGAGCACTCGTCGGCACGTCTGGAACGTTATCTGCAACTGTGCGCTGACAACAACATGCAAGTGGTGCAGCCTACTACTGCGGCACAGATTTTCCATCTGCTGCGGCGCCAGATGATTCGCTTGTTCCGCAAGCCGCTGGTGATCATGACGCCGAAGTCGCTGTTGCGTAACAAGGATGCCGGTTCGCCGTTGTCCGACTTTAGCAAGGGTAGCTTCCAGACCGTTATCGGTGAAGTCGATGACAAGATCGATGCCAAGAAAGTCAAGCGTGTCATCGCTTGCTCGGGCAAGATTTATTACGATCTGGTCAATGCACGTAAAGAGCGCGCTCAGACAGATGTCGCAATTATCCGTCTGGAGCAACTGTATCCATTCCCGCACAAGGCGTTCGCTGCCGAACTGAAGCAGTTCCCGAACTTCAACGAGCTGGTATGGGCTCAGGATGAGCCGCAAAACCAGGGTGCATGGCTGCAGATTCAGCACAACATTTTTGAAAATCTGGATGACGGTCAAAAGCTGGCATATGCCGGCCGTCCAGCCAGCGCATCGCCTGCCGTGGGTTACTACGACAAGCACTATGCGCAGCAAAAAGCGTTGCTGGATACGGCATTTTCCAAGCTCAAAGGCTTTGTCCTGACGAAATAATCGACGTCTTGTTAATCAATTGGGGACAGGGTAATTCGCCGCGTTACGGCGTCTCTTAAACTCTGTCCCGTGATCATGGAATATCGGAGAATTAAATGGCACTTCTTGAAGTAAAAGTTCCGCAATTGTCGGAATCCGTCGCCGAAGCGACTTTGTTGACATGGCATAAAAAAATCGGCGATGCGGTCAAGCGCGACGAAAATCTGATCGACATCGAAACAGATAAAGTCGTGCTGGAGTTGCCGGCGCCAGCCGACGGCATCATCGTGCAACTGATTAAGACCGACGGCAGCACCGTGGTGGCCGATGAAGTTATCGCGGTTATCGATACCGACGCTTTGGCCAAGGTCAGCCCGATGGAAGTGACGGCTGTGCCTGCGCCGCAAGCCGGCCATGCGCCGACACCGGTTGCTGCGCCTGAATTGCAATCGAATTCGGCGGCCGGGATCGCCATGCCGGCCGCAGCGAAACTACTGGCAGAAAATAATCTGTCCGCTTCGCAGGTCGCCGGCAGCGGCAAAGACGGCCGCGTTACCAAGGGCGACGCTCTTGGCGCAATAGCCAACAAGGCTGCCCCGACACCTGCGCCATTAGCGCCGGTAGCGGCCAAGCCAGCTCTGCAGCAAGTCGCCGCGCCGACTCAAGCGAACCAGGATGACCGTCCAGAAGAGCGCGTGCCGATGAGCCGCCTGCGCGCCCGTATCGCCGAGCGTCTGGTGCAATCGCAATC
>NZ_JBIIVN010000215.1:0-3328 GCF_044339385.1 Collimonas sp.
CTCACTGAGCAACATCAGGAAAAACAGGCGGCATAAAAGCCACCTGTTGGAAGATGAAAAATCGAGGGAAGCTCATATCTTAACTGCTGTTTTATGAAAATTTCTGCTGAGAAAATTTATTTGACTGAAAATCAAGGGCGAACACGATCTGGCAAGTTTCAAACCGTTGCTAACGGCATGGCGAGCCGTTGTAAAGATTATTGTGTAAGTTAAAATTCTTCATTATTTATTGTAATTTGCTTGAATCCTCGGCGCGTTATCAGCTAAAGTTACGCACTTTTTTATATTTTTTGGTATTCCCGATTCGGGATAGGGATTGGGTTCAGAATCGATAGAGATAAAAAAGCAGCCTGTTATATGATTGGCAAAGAAGGTTCCGCTACGCTTGTTTGGGTAGCAGGCCGTGACGATATTCTAAAAAAACGTAGTGAATCGGAGAGGACAAATGGCAAAACCCGCGCTGTACAAATCGCTTTATGTGCAAGTATTGATCGCCATCGTGATTGGCGTCTTGCTTGGACATTTTTATCCGGAATCCGGGGCTGCAATGAAGCCGCTCGGCGATGGATTCATCAAATTGATCAAGATGATCATTGCGCCGGTGATTTTCTGTACTGTCGTGATCGGCATCGCCGGCATGGGGGACATGAAAAAAGTCGGCAAGACCGGCGGCCTGGCTTTGCTGTACTTTGAAATCATGAGCACCTTGGCCTTGATTCTCGGCCTGGTGGTAGTCAATCTGTGGCATCCAGGCACTGGCATGCACGTTGACTTGTCATCGCTGGACGCCAAGAGCATCGCCGCCTACACTGGCCCGGGCAAATTGGAATCGACCAGTGATTTCCTGTTCTATATCATTCCTGACAGCTTCGTGGATGCGTTCGCCAAGAACGAGATTCTGCAGGTGTTGCTCATTGCGATCCTGTTCGGCTTCTCACTGCATAAGTTCGGTGGCCGTGGCACGCTGGCGTTCGATTTCATCGAGAAATTCTCGCATGTGTTGTTCGGCATGGTTGGCCTGATCATGAAAGTCGCTCCAATCGGTGCTTTCGGTGCGACGGCTTTCACCATCGGTAAATACGGCGTTGGTTCGCTGCTGTCTCTGGGTCAGTTGATGGGCGCGTTTTACCTGACATGCCTGGTATTCATCTTCGTGATTCTGGGTGGGGTGGCTAAGGCGCATGGCTTCAGCGTCTGGAAGTTCATTAAGTACATCAAGGAAGAATTGCTGATCGTGCTGGGGACATCGTCTTCTGAGTCGGTGCTGCCGCGTTTGATGGGTAAGCTGGAAAACCTTGGCGCCAAAAAATCGGTGGTCGGCCTGGTCATTCCTACTGGTTACTCGTTTAACCTGGACGGCACGTCGATCTACCTGACCATGGCTGCAGTCTTCATTGCCCAGGCAACCGATACTCCGATGAGCCTGTTCCAGCAACTGACGCTGCTGACAGTCCTGCTGCTGACGTCGAAGGGCGCCGCCGGCGTTACCGGTAGCGGCTTTATCGTCTTGGCAGCGACCTTGTCGGCTGTGGGGCATGTGCCGGTGGATGGATTGGCGCTGATTCTGGGTATCGACCGTTTCATGTCGGAATCCCGTGCGCTGACTAACACCATCGGCAATGGCGTGGCAACTCTGATCGTCGCTAAGTGGACCGGCGAACTTGATGAGCAGCGTTTGCACAGCCAGCTGGATGGTAAGGCGATTGATTCCGAGCAAGAACTGGCTGCGCGCGATGCAGCGATTGCGCGGGCTGATCAGCGCGATCACGCGTAACTCACCCGATGGGCACTCGTGCTCATCGGGTGGCGGGGCTAAAAATAAAAAGGAGATGCATTGCGCATCTCCTTTTTATTTTCGTCCAGCGGGCGGGCAATTGAGTGCCGACCCGCTGTAACGGCAAATGATCCCGGCATGTGCGGGGTGCGCGTGGGTATGGATGCCCACCCTACGCCAAGCATCAATGAAAAGGGAGATGCATCGCATCTCCCTTTTCATTGATGCTTGGCGCAACCGAGGCTTAACTCAGCTTGGCAGCATGCTCCCGCGTTTCATGGAACACCACCTGCGGCCAGCGTTCCTGCGTCAGGCGCAGGTTAACCCCGGATGTCGCCAGGTAGGCCATGTTGCCGGCGGCATCATAGGCGACGTTGTGGCCGGCGGATGATTTCTCGAAATCGGCCAGGATTTTTTTGTCGTCACAAGTGATCCAGCGCGCACTGCTGATACTGGTGCCTTCGAACACAGCATCGACGCCATACTCGTTGAGCAGGCGGCTGGCCACCACTTCAAATTGCAACACGCCGACGCCGCCTAGCACCAGATCGCTGCTGGTGACCGGCTTGAACACCTGAATCGCGCCTTCTTCACCTAGCTGTTGCAGGCCTTTATGTAATTGCTTGATCTTGAGCGGATTACGGATGCGCACTGAACGGAAGAAGTCCGGCGCGAAGTAGGGGATGCCGGCGAACTGCAGCAGTTCGCCTTCTGAGAAACTGTCGCCGATCTGCATGTTGCCGTGATTCGGCAAGCCGATGATATCGCCGGCGTAAGCTTCCTCAACTTGTTCGCGGCTTGATGCCATGAAGGTCACCACGCTCGATACCTTGATCTCGCGGTTCAGGCGTAGATGCTTGATTTTCATGCCGCGCTGGAAGTGGCCGGAGCACACGCGCAAGAAGGCAATGCGGTCGCGGTGCGCCGGGTCCATATTGGCCTGGATCTTGAACACGAAACCAGAGAATGCGGCTTCCTTTGGCTGCACGGTTCGCACCGTGGCATCGCGTGCGCCGGGCGGTTGCGCCCAGTCGATCAGCGCATTGAGGATTTCGCGGATACCGAAATTGTTGATGGCAGAACCGAAGAACACCGGAGTTTGTACGCCCGCCAGGAAAGCGTCCTGGTCGAACGGATGCGAGGCGCCGTGCACCAGCTCGACTTCCATCCGCAGTTGCTCGATTTCGCGCGGGAACATGTCGTCGAGGCGCGGATTGTCGATGCCCTTGATGACTTCAAAGTCCTGATCAGCCTTATCGTTTCCTGCGGCAAACAGCAGGATTTCGTCACGTAACAGGTGGTACACACCGCGGAAAGTCTTGCCCATGCCGATCGGCCAGGTGACCGGCGCGCACTGAATCTTCAGCACCGATTCCAGCTCGTCGAGCAATTCCAGCGGGTCGCGGGTTTCGCGATCCATCTTGTTCATCAAGGTGATGATCGGCGTGTTGCGCATGCGGCAGACGTTGAGTAGCTTGATGGTCTGAGTCTCCACACCTTTGGCGGCATCAATCACCATCAGCGCCGAGTCAACTGCCGTGAGCACGCGGTAGG
>NZ_JBIIVN010000052.1:0-14825 GCF_044339385.1 Collimonas sp.
CTAGCTCCTTGAACTCCGCCGTGTACATCTGTTTTGGTATCTTCTTCATTGCTGGTCTTTCCAAAGGATCGTTGATTTTACGTTACCTATGGAAGACTAAATTTCGGGGGAAGCTCACTTTTTGAATCCCAACTTCCGTGGCTTTTTTATCCGTGTGACGAAACGCCGCCAACGGCACTCGCCGCGTGCATCCTGAGATTTCATTTCGATCTTTTTTAAATTCGGGGCTGTAAGTCGGTAATGAGAACAACACCATGTAAGTTTCAGCTTCATGCGCATTCGTTTGCGCTGAGCTGGTCTTCAGACTCATCATCCTGAGTTGAATTTCCCCGCATCACTAAAGAAAAAATATATGCGGTTGCATGGTTGTTTGACTGACCCCATGGTTTTGACTATAGCGGAGCCAAGTTTTCGAAAAACGGATTTGGCCGCGTTTTAAGAAAAGAGTGGGTCTTCCATCTCACTGCGATAAATGAATGGATCTTCTGCTGTTGATTGCCTGACAGCCTTGTCACTGTTTGGCTTGTCCGGCGGCGACTGTAAAAATGCGCTGAGGCGACTCAAGCTGACGGTTTTAACCAGAACCTTGCTCCCGGCAACGGCGTGCATCAATGTCACGCCAGCTGTTACCAAATGATTCGTTGGCATTCGTCGCGCGGCAACTCCGATTAGATATGGCGTTTCAACGATGGAGAGTGCTATGCAACGTTCAAAGTTCGGTATGACTTTGACAGCTTCGGTGCTGGCGGACTGCTTCAGCCTCGGACTTGTCGCCGGCGATGGATTTCCGGTCGGAAGATGTACTTGGTGCTGCGCATGGCTTGAAAGACGAATCGCATTTGAATCCGAATCAGAAAATCTTGTGGCGGCCCCTGGTCGCCGAGACCAAGGTGATCGTCAAGCAACGCGAACGGCGTCAGTAAGATCTGCAAGCGCAACATGCGCAGTGGTCTCAATAACCCGAACATCAATCTGCGCCAGCTGTCGATGGCGATTGAAGCCGAATCAGGTCTTGCAGCCCAGGACCGCCGCCAGTTGTGCGAATTTTGGCTGACCATGAATGACGCGTTGGATGACCAGCAGCGGCAGACGGTGCGACTGTATCTGAGCAACCGTTTGCAACGCGCCAGCGATGTCGGCTGCGCGCGTAACTCGGACACGCCTAAGGACACGCCTAAGGACAAGCTTAAGGACAAGCTTAAGGACAAGCTTAAGGACAAGCTTAAGGACAAGCGGGCAGGAACGAGCCATGGTGAGCGTGGTATGGGCGGGGTGAGCGGCAGCGGCAGGTAAGGCGAAGTGGAGAGCTCGATACAGATTTTTCGGTACTGTTTTTCCTCGCTGGAAATAATTTAACAAAAGTTTTCAATTTATTATTTATTGTTGAAGTTGAAATTTATTTTTCTCATCTAGAATGTTTGTAGCCACTGTGGCTGATGTTTGTTGAGACATCGTCGATGTGACCGATGCTTTCATTTTGGAATAGAAGATGCAGTTAAAACAGATAAGCGGTTCGCTGGGGTTGTGCGCTGTAATTGGTTTGAGTGCTTGCAGTTCGGTTGTCACCGAAGGCAGCTCGGCTGCGGCTGGCGTGGCCGAGCTGCACTGGCCGGTAAAGTCACCAGCAACGCGGCAGTGGCCACCGGCATCGGACTTGGCGTCCAGGCTGCGGCGCGTGCTGGCGTGCAGTACACTCAGCGCAAGATACACGGCGACCAACAGGATGTCATCGCCAACGTCGCTGGCCCCTTGGCTGCCGGTGCCGTCGCCAACTGGCAGATCACGCACTCGCTGCCGCTTGAAGACAATGAGCGTGGCCGCGTCACTGTCAGTCGCATCATTAGTAGCCAGGGCATGCGTTGCAAGGAAATTGTGTTCGCGGTCGATGGCCTGGTCGGTCAGGCCAACAAACCGGCTAGCGAGTTTTACGTCGCCACCATTTGTCAATCCGGCGCTACCTGGAAATGGGCCTCGGCAGAACCCGCTACCGAACGCTGGGGAGCCTTGCAGTGATGCGGCGCGCTCGTTTTGCTTGTCACTTCGGGCATCGGCTTAGCCTCGTCGCGGGCCTGGTCGTGCTTGGGATCGGTGCGATGGCTTTAAGCGGCTGCAACAGTATCGGCGGATTTGCCGGCGCAGCGGCGGGCGTGGCCAGCGGTGCCGTTACTTCCAATCCCGCAGTCGGCTATGCCATCGGTATTGGCGTGCAAGCTGCAACCGATGCCACCGCCAAGTATATCTTCCGTAACTGGCATAAAGCCGCACAAGACGAAATCGCCGCCATCATCGGCAACCTGGAAGTCGGGCAGTCGCGGCGCTAGGGGATTGTGCATCAGATTTCCTATGGCAACGAACATGGCGAAGTGCGCGTTACCCGACTTATCGACACGCCGCTGGCCTTGTGCAAGGAGGCGATCATGTCGGTCGATACCGGCGCTGGCGCTCAGTTGAAGCGCGCCTGGTACGTCACTAATGCCTGCATGAGCGACGATGTCTGGAAGTGGGCGGCGGCGGAACCTGCGGTAGAACGCTGGTGCAGCCTGCAATAGTTGTACTGGGGTTGCACTGGGCTTAAGCAGTCAACCCGCTGGGTAAAGAAACTGAAAATGCGTTGGCCTGAATGCATATTTTTGATATGCCTGTTGGGCCGTGACAACCGATCGATATGCCAGGATTGCGATTGTTGATGATATTTAAAACTCATACCGGCGGACGTATGCGTGTGCTTGCTTATGCGGCGCTGGCATTGCTTGTCGGTGCTTGCGGGAAAAAAGCGGAGACCTTGCCGTTGAAAGATGAGCGGAGATTGCATTCGACTGAATTTTCTGCTGCTTCAGAAACGTCGGGCGATTCGACAGTTTTATATTTAGAAGCAGAGCGTAAAAGGGCGAAAGCGCAGGCAACAAATTTGCTGATTGAAATGAAGCGAGCCGAGAGGCTATCGTACGATCTGAAAATTATGCACAACAAGGTCAGATACTATCGCGAGTTCAACAACCCGCTAGAAAATCTTTTGCAGAATTGGTCCAGTGCACATGATTCAGGCTACCCGCTGCACGTGAATCTGGAGAATTGCCGGTTGGCCGCTCATAAAATTCTTGCGGTCGGAAAAAGCATAAAAAAGAATGAGATTCAGAAAAAACATCTTTTTCACGAGCGCACCGCATATGTTGATCTGATGCTGGAGTGTGAGCGGGGGATCAGAAAAATGTCATAAAAAATGTTATAAAAAGCGGCTGGTATCGGTTCAGCGGCCGCCAGCATGCAATTCTGAAAGTTGAGTGTGGTTGGACCCGGCATGGCGGTTGCGGCACGGCAAGCTAAACCTTGCCGTGCCGCTCGACATGGCTTGCGACGAGGTGGTTTGGCTTGAACGCATCTGGCAATTTAATTGCTGACTGCGCTTAGAATTTCAGTTTGTATCCAGTCTTGAAAATCCAGGCTATGATGGCCAAAAATGCAACCAGAAAAAACAGAGTCATCATCAGGCTGACGGCGATGCTGACATCGGCATTGCCATAGAAACTCCAGCGAAATCCGCTGATGAGATAGACCACCGGGTTAAACAGGCTGATCGTATGCCAGACTGGCGGCAGCATCTTGATCGAATAAAAACTACCGCCGAGAAAGGTCAGCGGCGTGATGATCAGCAGCGGTACCAGTTGCAGTTTTTCGAAACTGTCGGCCCAGATGCCGATGATGAAACCGAATAGGCTGAAAGTCACTGCCGTCAGCAGCAGGAAGGCGATCATCCACAGCGGATGCTGGACCTGTAGCGGGGCGAACAAGCCAGCCGTGGCGAGGATGATCAGGCCGAGGATAATCGATTTGGTGGCGGCTGCACCGACGTAACTGACTACAATCTCCCGATACGAAACCGGTGCCGACAGTAATTCATAAATGGTGCCGCTGAATTTCGGAAAATAGATGCCGAAAGATGCATTCGAGACACTCTGTGTCAGCAGCGACAACATGACCAGCCCTGGCACGATAAAGGCGCCGTAACTGATACCGTCGATCTGCGAGATGCGTGAACCGATCGCCGCGCCGAACACGACAAAATACAGTGATGTCGAAATCACCGGGGCGACGATGCTTTGCAGGACAGTGCGCCGGGCGCGCGCCATTTCAAATCCGTACATGGCGCGGATAGCGTGAAAATTCATTGCTCGTCCTTTATCAGGTTGACGAAAATACTCTCAAGGGAGCTCTGTGTGGTCTGGATATCCTTGAACGCGATACCGCCTGCGCTCAGTGCGTTGAGCAGAGAAATGATGGTGAAGCGTTCACCGTCGTTTTCGTAGGTGTAGATCAGTTGGCTGCCGTCGCTCGATAAACTCAGGTTGTAGGCAGCAAGCGCGGACGGAATACCGTGCAGCGGTTGTTCAAGCTGCAGCGTCAGCAGCTTCTTGCCGAGTTTGCGCATCAGTTCGGTTTTATCTTCAATCAATATGATCTCGCCCTTGTTGATCACGCCGATACGGTCGGCCATCTCCTCCGCTTCGTCGATATAGTGGGTGGTCAGGATGATGGTGACACCGCTGTCTCGCAGCGAACGCACCAGTTGCCACATGTCGTGGCGCAGATTCACATCGACGCCGGCGGTCGGCTCATCCAAAAACAGAATCTGCGGCTGGTGCGACAAGGCCTTGGCAATTAACACGCGACGCTTCATGCCGCCGGACAGCGTAATGAGTTTCTTATCTTTCTTATCCCACAGCGATAAGTCCCTCAGCACCTTTTCGATGTGGGCCGGATTGGCCGGCTTGCCGAACAGACCGCGGCTAAAAGAGACCGTGGCCCACACTGTTTCGAATGCATCAGTGGTCAGCTCCTGCGGCACCAGTCCAATCAGTGAGCGGGCAGCGCGGAAATCGCTGACGATGTCATGACCATCGACGACCACCGTACCCTCGGACAGATTAAGGATGCCGCAGATGCAACTGATGAGGGTTGTCTTGCCGGCGCCGTTCGGCCCCAGCAAGGCGAGGATTTCGCCGCGGCGAATATCCAGGTTGATATTTTTAAGCGCTCGATGACCGGAGGCGTAGTTTTTTGAAAGATTTGCTACAGAAATGATATTTGGCATTAGCTGATCGATCATGGTGAGAACAGTTGGCGCATCTGCGGCGTTTTTACTACTTGAAGGCAGGGGTGGCGGCTCGTGGTTCGATTGCAGATATGTTCTATGCTGGCCTATTCGCCCGAATTGGCATGATCTTAGCGCATCTGCGACGGAACGCAATTTCCCATGTCAAACTGGCGCCTGCGTGGCGCCGGCACAGCGCAGCTGCGCTGCCGATGCCTTGCAGCACGAAGGCTGCAGTTACGTGATGTGCGGTTAGCACGGATTCAAGAGCGGCGCGCAAGTCTTGTCCGCGAGTCAGGCGTAGCGGTAAGGTTTGCATGCTAACCGCAGGATATTATCTGATCACCACTTCGATAATGACACCGACTGTCGTCGCAAGGTCAGCAGCTAGGTGCCAAAGCCGAATTAGTATCGAATTAATCGAAATCGGTTGCCGCGACAAATATGGCAACCAGGGGTTCCAGTCCCAATTGATCTTCCGGGCGAAAGCGGTTGAGGCTCGGACTATCGATGTCGAAGACGCCCAGCACCCTACCGTCCTTGAGGACCGGGATCACAATTTCCGCGTTCGATGCCGAATCGCAGGCGATATGTCCGGCGAAAGCATACACATCCGGCACCACGATAGTACGGCGCTCTGCCGCTGCGGCGCCGCAGACACCTTTGCCAAACGGGATGCGCGCGCAAGCGACCTTTCCTTGAAACGGGCCAACCAGCAGTTCTTTCGCATGGTTTGCGAAACTTGCTTGTTTAACCTCAGTCGTCCAATAAAAGCCGGCCCAGTTCAGCTCTGCAAGCGATTGGTAAATGAACGCAGAAAATTGCGCGGCGTTGGCAGTCTGGTCGCGTTCGCCTTCAAGAATGCTGGTGATCTGACGAGCCAGGAGAGAGTAGTCGACGTTGATGTCGGCGGGGCTGAGGTGAACATACCAAATCCTAAAAAATGTGTGATCAAAATTGCGTGCCATGCGTGCCACTGGTGATGCCGACGGCACACTTCCAACTTGCCGCTAAACAAGGCGGCCAGGCTGAGGAGGCATTCTAACATACATCGATTGAACATCGCCGGTGCCGGGATTTCATCGCTGCCATGCGGCTCGATAAGGGTGACAGGGCGGCTGCTATTCGTGTGATTGCGTGATGTCTGTTTGGATATAGCGTCAATGACGATTGTTTGGCATAATCGCCAGCTTTTTCGGGAATCGGTAAGCGATTTACCCATTAGTTTTGCCTTGATGTTAATATCTTTTATGTAATTTTATTGTTGTTAATATGTTTCAAAGTATCTTTATGTAACAAGATGGCGGCGAGAATAGCCGTATACCTCGTTGATTTTGCTGCTGTCATAAACGGCATAATTTGCGTCACAAATGTCATAAATGGCTGTTAAAAAACAACATAAAGATCTTTCGCCATTTAAATTGCAAAAAAATTTAACAAAAAATCAGAAAAACTGATGCTTTTTTTTGTAAATTGGTAATATCCACCCCGTCCAGTTTGTAAGCATTAGTAACTGTTGGTAATGGTTAGTAATTAGTTGCTGCGCGAAGAAGTGACCCCGCGGATAGTCAGGGCATTTCTCACTAAGCCGGATATCGAGATCTGAATATTTTTATACTATTAGAGGGAAGAAATGAAGAAAACAGCATTCGCACTGGCGGCACTCGGTCTGATCGGCGCCAGCGCCCAGGCGCAAACCAACGTCACAATCTATGGCGTGGTGGACACCAGCCTGACATACACTGGCAAGGTCGGCGCAAAGAACGGCACCCGCCTCAGTGTTGATTCGGGTGACTTGTCGACTTCCCGCATTGGTTTCAAGGGAACTGAAGATCTGGGTAACGGCTTGAAAGCGATTTTCCATCTGGAAAACGGCTTCAATGCAGATGATGGCTCGTTGGGTACAACATCCCCAAGCCCAACTCTGTTTGACCGTAAATCGGTGGTTGGTCTGTCGGGTTCGTTCGGTACCGTAACACTGGGCCGTCAAACCGACTTCCTGGAAGGCATCGGTAACAAGTACACATCGGTACAGACATTCGGCGGCAACGGCGTCAAGGGCGGTCACTTCAACAACCTCGACCGTATCTCCGGCAGCCGTACCAACAACTCGGTACGTTACGACAGCAACAGCATCAGCGGCTTTACCGGCAGCCTGTTCTACGGCTTCGGCGAAGTGGCTGGCCAGACTTCGGCAGGTCAAGCTTTCGGTCTGGGCGCTAACTACGCTAACGGCCCGTTCGGCATCGGCCTGGGTTACTTCCAGACTAAGCTGGCGGCTGACGCATTGCCTGCAAAGGCTGGCGATACAGATCTGAAAACCTTCACTCTGGGCGCTAGCTACCAAGCTGGTCCAGCGAAGATCTACGGTTCGTGGTCGCAAGTCAAGCAGCCATTGGCGGCTCCTGTTGCAGCGACTGGTTTGGTCCGGATCACGACTGCAACCAAGGCAAACATTTTTGACGTTGGTGTCGATTGCGCACTGGCCAGCAACCTGCACCTGTTGGGCAGCGTGATTTATGATCGCGCAGACATCAGCCGCAAGACAACTGGTTCGACCAAGGGTTCGACAACTCAGCTGAGCCTGGGTGTTGACTACTTCCTGTCCAAGCGTACCGACGTTTATGCGTTGTACAGCAACCAGCGCGCCAGCAATGTTATCAATCCAGGCGTGATCAACGGCGCTTACGCTGCCGCCAGCTCGCCATCGGATGACAGCAGCCAGAACGTACTGCGCGTCGGCCTGCGTCACAAGTTCTGATAGCACTGTGCGGCCTTGGCCGCATGCGCTAGCAGCATAGCAACGGCTCCCTTGCCAATCCGGCAAGGGAGCCGTTTTTTTTTGTTGCTTGAGACTTGCGGTATGCTTCTGCTTACCTGTCGCACGAGCGCTAATGTGAGCAACTCTCCTTGGGAGCACAGCATGTTGGGATCTGTAAAAAAATCGGCAGTGACGACAATCCTTTACGCTGCCATGGCGCTGACCGCCTCGGCTGCCAGCGTGCAACCGGCGCCACCCTGGCAGCGGGTGCATCTCACGCATGACAGCATTGCCTACGATTTTCCGGTATATGCCAACCATCCGCTCGATGGCGACTTGAGCAAGATCGAACAGATCGTCGTGATCCAGCATGGCATCCTGCGCAATGGCGCCGCCTACTATGCGGCGGGCCTATCTTTTCTCAACGACAGTGGGATTGACCCAGATCAGGTACTGCTGCTGGCACCGAATTTCCCGGCCAAGGCCGATCTCGTCAAAGGCTTCGAGCGTATGCCCTTGTGGTATGCCGGCGGCGAACACAACTGGGCCGATGGCGACGATTCTGTGAATCCGCCGTACCGTATCAGTTCGTTGCAGGTACTTGACGATCTGCTGCAAAAACTCACCGATAAGGACAGCTTGCCGAGACTTCGACGGGTGACGCTGGCTGGCCATTCTGCCGGGGCGCAGATGATGCAGCGTTATGCGGCGTTGAACAATATCGACGAAGGGCTCCGTAGCCGTGGCATTGCGCTGCGTTACGTCATCGCCAATCCTTCTTCGTATTTGTACTTCACGCCTGAGCGGCCGCAGGGCGCAGGATTCGCACCTTACGATAGCGTCCAATGTGCCGCCTACAACCAGTATCGCTACGGCATGCAGAACGTGGTGCCGTATGGCCAAGGCCGCAGCGGTATGGCATTGTTCCAGCGTTATGCGCAGCGCCAGATTACCTATCTGTTGGGCGCTAACGATAACGATCCCAACCACTCCAACCTTGACAAGCGGTGCGGCGCCGAAGCGCAAGGCCCGAGCCGGCTGCAGCGGGGGCTGGCATACCAGCGCTATGAACGGCATCTGGCGGGCGCTGCATTGCCGCTGGTGCGGTCTGAGTATGAAGTCATCGGCGTTGGCCACGACCAGGCTGGGATGTTTGGCTCCCAATGTGGGCGGGCGGCCTTGTTTGGCAATGATGGGCCAGGGACGGGCCTGGGATCGGGCGCGGTCTGCCGACCGGCGCCGGGCGGCGGTTGACTGGTTGGCAAACGGCGCTGGCGGCAGACGATGCCGCCAAGTGCTTCAGCCGCCCAGGTAAGCTTCCAGCACTTTCGGATTATTGAGCAGGTTGCGGCCGCTGTCGGCCAGCACGATCTTGCCGTTTTCCAGCACATAGCCGCGCTGCGCGATGCGTAATGCCTGGCGCACGTTTTGCTCGACCAGCAGGATCGTCAGACCGGTGCGATTGATTTCCTCAACGATGCGGAAAATCTCTTGCACCAGCAACGGTGCCAGCCCCATCGACGGCTCATCGAGCAACAATACGCGCGGCTTCGCCATCAGCGCGCGGCCGATGGCCAGCATCTGCTGCTCGCCGCCCGACAGATTGCCGGCCAGCCCGTCCTTGCGCCGTTCCAGCACCGGGAACAGCGAGTACACCCAGTCCAGATCTTTGCCGATGTTTTCCTTGTCCTTGCGCGTGTAAGCCCCCAGCGCCAGGTTTTCGGCGATGCTCAAGGTGGTCAGTGTGGCGCTCCTTCAGCCACCTGCACCACGCCGCTGTGGACGATCTTGTGCGGCGACAGTCTGGTCAGATCCTGGCCATTGAACAACACTTGTCCGCGCTGCGGTTTGAGCAAGCCCGAAATCGCTAGCAGAGCAGTGCTCTTACCGGCACCGTTGGCGCCGACCAGCGCCGTTATCTCGCCTTCGTTAAGAGCCAGGTCGATGCCTTTGACCGCCTCGATATGGCCGTAGGCAACCACCAGGTCCTGCACCTGCAAAATCGGTGCTGCATGCTTGTTGGTCTCGGCCGTCATTCTGCTTCTTCCTTGCCCAGGTAAGCTTCGATGACTTCCTGGTTGTTCTTGATCTGGTCGGGGCTGCCTTCGGCGATGATGCGGCCGAAATTGAGCACCGCGATACGGTCGCACAAGCCCATCACGAAGCGCATGTCGTGCTCGATCATGAAGATGCTAAAGCCGCGCTGCTTGATATTGATGATTTCCGCCATCAACTCGGTTTTTTCGGCCGGGTTCATGCCCGCTACCGGTTCGTCAAGCAGCAGTAACTTGGGCTTGGTCGCCAGCGCCCGGGCGAATTCCAGCTTGCGTTGTTCGCCGTAGGAGAGGCTGTCGGCCAGCATGTGCGCCTTGTGATCCAGGCGTACCCAGGACAACAATTCCAGCGCCCGTTCACGCGCCTGTGCCTCCGTCTTGCGGTAGCCGCCGAGATTGAACAGCAGGCTGCCGAAACCGTAATCCATATGATCGTGCATGCCGACCACGACGTTCTCCAGCAGCGTCATTTCCTTGAACACGCGAATGTTCTGGAAAGTGCGGGCGATGCCGCGCTCGGTGATCTTGTGGGGCGCGACGTTGCCGATATTCTGGCCATCGAATTCGATGTTGCCGCCCGAAGCGCGCAACAAACCGGTGATCAGATTAAATACAGTGGTCTTGCCGGCACCGTTAGGTCCGATCAAACCGAAGATGCCGCCTTGCGGCACATTGAAATTGACATCCTGCAAAACCTGCAGGCCGCCGAAATTCTTGCTGATATGTTTGAGTTGCAGCATCAGTTGCTTCCCCCAGCCTTGGGCTGGCGCCGAGAAAAAGTGTTAATCCAGGCACGGATCCGGCGTGGCTCCCAGATGCCCTTGGGCAGATACAGAATTACCAGCACCAGAATCAGGCCGTTGACGACGGACCGGTAGCTGGCGAAATCGCGCAGCAATCGCGCAGCGCTTCCGGCAGCAAGGTCAGGATCATGCCGCCGAGGGTCGGCCCGATCAGCGTGCTGGTGCCGCCGAACACCGCCATGGTCAATATCTCGACGGCGTTTTCGAAGGCGTAATTGCCGGGGCCGATGGTGAACGTATAGTGCGCATTGAGACCGCCGGCGACACCCGCAATAGCGGCGCCGATGACAAACGCCAGCAGCTTGTAGCCGGCCACATTGACACCCATCAAACGGGCAGCGACTTCATCCTCCTTGATTGCCTCAAACGCGCGGCCGATTTTGGAGCGCCGGATGCGTGCCAGGATGTACAGAGTAGCGGCCAGCAGCAACACAATGTGCCACCATTCCGTCTTCAGCGGAATCCCATTGAGGCCGAGCGGGCCGCCGGTGATATCCATGTTCAGCACGATCACTCGCACCACCTCGCCGAAGCCGAGCGTTGCCATGGCCAGGTAGACGCCGGATAAACGCAGTGTCGGGATACCGATCACCAGCGCCACCAAGGCTGGCAAGATGCCGCCGATAGCCAGCGCCAGCGGGAACGATAAGCCGGTCATCATGCTGATGAGCGCTGCCGCATACGCGCCGATGCCCATGAAGGCCGCATTGGCCAGCGACAGCAGGCCGCACGACAGCGCGACATAGATTGACAGCACCAGCATGGCGTTGACGCCGAGGCTGAAAATCACGGTGTTGTAGGTTGACCAGAAACCGTCCCACCAATCGAGGAAACCGGCAGCGCCGAGGGTTGTAAACAGTTCGGTCATCTCAGGCCTTCCTTTCCAGTACTTTGCCAAACATCCCGGAAGGTTTGACCAGCAAGATCAGGAACAGCAAACCGAAGCCGACGGCATCACGGAAGTCACTCGAAATATAGGCTACGGTCAGCACTTCGGCGAAGCCGAGAAATAAGCCCGCAATCATGGCGCCGCGGATGTCGCCCATACCGCCCAGGATGATCACCGCGATGCCTTTGTGCAGCATTGGCTGGCCCATGAAAGGCGTGATGGCATTGAACGACAGGCCGACCAGCACACCGGCCGCGCCGCCCAGTGCGGCCGCAGCAAAAGAGGTCAGATAGAACAAGCCCTCGACATTGATGCCGAGCAGGTAAGCCGCTTTCGGCGATTCGGCAATCGCCCGCAGCGCACGGCCTAGCTGGGTGCGGCGCATGACCGCCAGCAGCACCAGCATCAAGACAAACGAAATCACGACGATACCGATCTGCACCGCCGTGATATGGAGGCTGCCCCAGTTGTAGCTTTGTTCCGGAATGGTGCCAACCGGGAAGCGTTTGTTTTCAGCGCCGAACAAGCCTTGCGCCAGATGCGGCGCGTTGCGGGCTCGCAGCGGCCGTAGCACCAGATAGTCGACCGCCAGGCCGAGCAGGCCGGAAGCCAGCATCGCCGCCAGCATCGCCAGCCAAAGCGGCAGCGCCAGATGTTCAACCAGCAGCAACGCGGCGTAACTGCCGAGCATGAAAATGGCGCCGTGCGACAGATTGATCACGCCCAACACGCCAAAAACCAGCGTGAAACCCAAGGCAAACAGCGCATACACACTGCCCAGGGATAGAGCGTTGATGAGTTGTTGTTCAAGCATGGAAATTTTTTTCTTAAAGTTAATTAACGTGACCCTAATTAACGCTAACCCTATTTATCGGGCTACTGAGTACAGTTTTTTGCGTTATTTTTCAACGCTGCAACTGGATTCTTACTGGGCACGCCGGCCATAAGGGGACAGATTAATGCGTCGCGCTGCGGCGACTCTGGAACGCTGTCCCCGGCTGACGCGATGACTCACTTACTTCAACAAGACGAACTTGCCACCTTTGGCAATATTCACAATCGCTTCTTGCTGGGCGTCGTAGCCGACTTCCTTACCGGCCACTGCCGGTGCTTTGCGGAAAGCGAACTTGCCGGTGGCGCCTTCGATCGTTACCGCAGGTAAAGCCTGTTGCAGGGCGATGCGATCCTTGTCGATGGCGCCGCTCAGCTTGATCTTCTTGAGCGCATCGGCCACGACATGCAGGGCGTCATAGGCCTGTGCCGCGAACTGGCCTGGGTCGCTGCCGAACCTGGTTTTATACGCAGCGATGAATGCCTTGTTGGCCGGTGTCAGGTTTTCTGCCGACCACGGGCTGCCCATGACGGTGTCGTCGCCAGCGCCTTTGGCGATGTCGAACAGCTTCGGCGAGTTCAGGCCGTTGCCGCCGATGAACGGTTGTTTCATGCCCAGCGCACGGGTTTGCAGGATGATGTTGGCGGCTTCTTCGGTCAGGCAGGAGCAGACGATGGCGTCCGGATTCGAGGCCTTGATCTTGGTCAGTTGTGCCTTGAAGTCGACATCGCCCTTGGCATACGCTTCAGTGGTGGTGACCGGGATATTCTGGCTGGCCAGGGTCGCCTTGAAAACGTCGTAACCGCTCTTGGTGAAGGCGTCGTCGTTACCGTAGATGATGGCGACCTTCTTGATGCCGAAATACTTGACCGCAGCGCGCGTAGTGACCGGCAGCACGTCGGCTTCCATGACCGAGTTGCGGAAGGTGAACGGGCCCATCGCGGTGATGCCGTCGGCAGTGTTGCTGGTGCGGAAGGCGACGACCTTGGCGGCATTGGCGATCGGGTCGGCGGCGAACGCCGAGTTGGACAAGGTTTGACCGAACACCAGCAGCGCCTTGTCCTTGAAAATCAGTTTCTTGAAAACGTTGATGGCTTCTTCTTTCTTGCCTTGTTCGTCTTCGATGATGAGTTGCAGCTTGTTGCCGTTGACGCCGCCGGCGGCGTTGACTTCATCGGCAGACAGTGAGAAGCCGTTCTTGATGGCGACGCCATATTTGGCGGCGGGGCCGGTGAGTGCTGCTGCCAGGCCAAGTTTCACCTCGGCGGCGTGCGCGGCGCTTCCCAAGCCGGCGCTCAGGATCAGCAATGGGAGTGTTTTTAAGATGGTGTTGAGTTGCATTTATATATTCTCCAAGAGACCGTTTTTTTAGCGTTTCTTACAACACGAAGCTGCGACCGTAGCCAAAGCCATTATGAGGTAAGACATCAGCAAGTGTTTTTATTTTGGTGCACGTGGGACGCACGTAGGACGCACCAAAGGTGAATAAAGTATAAGGGATTTTCGGTCTGAAAATTCCTGGCGCACTAACTACTCACGGGCCAGGTAAAGCGGATGTTTACTCGGGGGGAAGGCGACTTTTGGTCGGTTTTGGAGAGATGTTGCGCAAGTAAAACAATGATACCCGGCGCCGCAGAATTTTGCTGGCGTCGCTTATGCCAATTTGGTATCGAAGCTGCGGTCAGGTCTGCCATCAGCCCAACCATCAGCTTAGAGCCATCAGCTTAGAATCATCAGCCTAACTGCTGGCGCAGATGCTCAATCGCCAGACGCACCTGGCGCGGCGCCGTGCCGCCGATATGATCGCGTGCCGCGACCGAACCCTCCAGTGTCAGCACGGCAAAGATGTCGTCGTCGATCAGTGGCGAGAAGGCCCGCAACTGATCCAGTGTCAGGTCGCTGAGATCGCAACCTTGGTCGACGCAACTGCGTACCGCATGTGCAACGGCTTCGTGGGCGTCGCGGAACGGCAGGCCTTTCTTGACCAGGTAATCGGCCAGGTCGGTGGCGGTGGCATAGCCTTGTAGGGCGGCGGCGCGCATCGCTTCCGGTTTGACGCTGATGCCGCGCGCCATATCGGCGAAGATACGCAGGGTATCGGTCAGTGTATCGACAGTGTCGAACAGCGGTTCTTTGTCTTCCTGATTATCTTTGTTATAGGCCAGCGGCTGGCCCTTCATCAGGGTCAGCAGGGCGATCAGGTGGCCATTGACGCGGCCGGTCTTGCCGCGCGCCAGTTCTGGCACGTCGGGATTCTTTTTTTGCGGCATGATCGAGGAGCCGGTGCAGAAGCGGTCGGCGATGTCGATGAAGCCGATGCGCGGGCTCATCCAGATCACCAGTTCTTCCGACATGCGTGAGATGTGCGTCATCACCAGCGCGGCTGCGGCGCAGAAT
>NZ_JBIIVN010000053.1:0-14756 GCF_044339385.1 Collimonas sp.
ATCCAGTGCCACCTTCGCTTTTTGTTGCCCGCTGAAACTGTTTCGTTTTAATTCGTTCATATCCTGCCTTCGTTGTTCAGTGCAGGATACTCCTTAAACTATTGTCCGGATTTCCGGGTCCACTATAGTTTCACCATATTCGAACATTCCAGTAGCACGTTCGATAGCGTATGCTGCGTTAGCAATCGGCCTGCTGGCGTTATCTCTAAGTATGAATTTGTCATCGAATAATTTCTCATTGTCGGCTGAACTGGCGTCTTGTTTGTAGCCGACCCATGAGCCGAATCCTTGAGCGATAACTCCTTCTACTGTCATGGTTTGCCCCATGTCCTCCCGAGAATTCAGTAGCTTTGGTTTGGGATCGCAGGCGCACAAGCATAAATCCCAATTAAGGGCTGGCTCTCTACCATCGACTCGGCATGACTGCCGTGGGCCATTCGGTCCAATCATCCCCGTTGTGTTGCACTTTGGACAGATTACTTTATCCCCAATCATGGCGAGACTCCGCCCGTTGTTAGTCGCGCCCCTCTGAAATGCCAGGACTGTTCCGCCAACCGTCGTTTTGTCGCCATGAAGAATGTAGTAGCGCCTCACAAAGACTCCAATAACGAGATAGATGAGGGCCACTATAATCTTGAATATTGGACAAGAGCAAGGAGATTCTCATGTCTAATTGTTAAGAAATGTCAGGATGTGAGTAGTTGGAGATTTTGATTGTTCTTTTTCTGTAGCAGCATCGAATGATTAAAATAGATCAGTGCAAATCTGCTTCAATCTGGTCGGATTATTTTCGACATACTGCGATGTCATGGATACGCTGGAATGGCCCATCAATGTTGATACTGCATTGATGCCTACACCTTTCTCAATTAGGGTAGTTGCGAAGATGCGCCGTCCTGAGTGACTGGGCTGCAGGCACGCGGCAATCACTTCAGCCTTGAACTCTGCCGAATGTCTTCGGTGCGCGCGGGATACGGCCGGGGTATATTCAGTAGTCTTCATGTGTACATCTGTCCATCGAATTATCGTGGACACATGTTCACCTTCGGGCGCCACGCTAGCAAGACGGGACGGATGGACGCTTACGCAGCGTCGGCAATCGGGAACGCCAATCTGCGCATCACAAACCGGACAGGCAACAAAAAAGCAGCCGAAGCTGCTTTTTTGTTGCCTGTCCGAACCAGCGGAGCATACGCAAATCAACGTCCTTTTTGACGCAACTTTGCAATCGCGGCCAATTGTGCAATCGCCGCCGACAACTCGGACTGTGCTTTTGCATAATCGATTACCGATTCCTTATTGCTGAGCGCTTCTTCAGCGCGACGCTTGGCCTCGCTCGCCTTCGCTTCGTCCAGGTCGGCACCGCGGATCGCCGTATCGGCTAGCACGGTAACGTGGTGCGGCTGCACTTCCAGCAAACCGCCGGCAACGAACACCAATTCGTCATTGGCCTGGCCTGCTACCTTGATCCGTACAGCGCCCGGCTTGATGCGCGTGATCAGCGGGGTATGGTGAGGATAAATCCCCAACTCACCCGACTCACCCGGCAACGCGACGAATTCGGCTTCGCCGGAGAAGATCATCTCTTCCGCAGAAACAACGTCTACCTGAATAGTGTTTGCCATCTTAAACCCTTTGTTGTCCATTGAATCAACTAGCGGCAAGCGCTACCGCGTCGTCCCCGTGAACAGCAGGACGACGCGGCGAAACTTGCTTTAGCCGATCTTCTTGGCCTTTTCGATTGCTTCTTCGATCGTGCCGACCATGTAGAACGCTTGTTCCGGCAGGTGATCGAGTTCGCCGCTGGCGATCATCTTGAAGCCCTTGATCGTGTCCTTCAGCGAAACGTATTTACCTGGCGAACCGGTAAACACTTCAGCAACGTGGAAAGGCTGCGACAGGAAACGCTGCATCTTACGTGCACGCGCCACCAGCAGCTTGTCTTCCGGAGCCAGTTCGTCCATACCCAGAATCGCGATAATGTCGCGCAATTCTTTGTAGCGCTGCAACGTACCTTGTACAGCGCGGGCAGTTTCGTAGTGCTCTTGACCAACCACTTGCGGGTCCAGCTGACGCGAAGTCGAATCGAGCGGATCAACCGCAGGATAGATACCCAGCGAAGCGATATCGCGCGACAAAACAACGGTCGAATCCAAGTGAGCAAAGGTGGTCGCAGGCGATGGGTCGGTCAAGTCATCCGCAGGAACGTAGACGGCCTGGATCGATGTGATCGAACCGGTTTTTGTCGATGTAATACGTTCTTGCAGCTGGCCCATTTCAGACGCCAGTGTTGGCTGGTAACCCACGGCCGACGGCATACGGCCCAACAGCGCGGAAACTTCAGTACCGGCCAGTGTGTAACGGTAGATGTTATCGACGAAGAACAACACGTCTTTACCTTCGTCACGGAAGCCTTCGGCGATCGTCAGGCCGGTCAGCGCGACGCGCAAACGGTTACCTGGTGGTTCATTCATCTGGCCGTACACCATCGCAACCTTGGATTTTTCCGGATGCTCCAGATCAACCACTTTGGCGTCAGCCATTTCGTGATAGAAGTCGTTACCTTCACGGGTACGCTCACCAACACCGGCAAACACGGACAAGCCGCTGTGCGCCTTGGCGATGTTGTTGATCAGTTCCATCATGTTCACGGTCTTGCCGACACCCGCGCCACCGAACAGACCAACTTTACCGCCCTTGGCGAACGGGCAAACCAGGTCGATAACCTTGATGCCGGTTTCCAGCAGTTCTTGCGACGGCGACAGTTCATCGTACGCAGGAGCCTTGCGGTGGATCGATGCAGTGGTTTCGTGGCTTACCGGACCGCATTCATCGATCGGGTTACCCAGCACGTCCATGATGCGGCCCAGTGTTGCTTTACCGGTAGGCACCATGATTGGCTGACCTGTGTTCTTGATTGTCATGCCGCGGCGCAAACCGTCGGATGTACCCAGCGCAATGGTGCGGACTACGCCGTCACCCAGCTGTTGTTGTACTTCCAGCGTCAGTTCCGAGCCATCCATCTTCAAGGCGTCGTAAATCTTAGGCATCGCGTCACGTGGGAATTCAACGTCCACCACAGCGCCGATACACTGAACGATTTTGCCATCAGCCATTTTCGTTCCTTCAATAATATAAAAAACTACCTGTTAAGCGCAGTGCGCGCTAGACAATTCTGTTTTAGTCAGTTGGGGGGGGGCAGAGTACTTGTCACGCTTTGGCGACGCTTAAACTCTGTCCCGCAATTGTTGTTAAACCGCTGCCGCACCAGCGACGATTTCCGACAGTTCTTTGGTAATCGCCGCTTGACGCGTCTTGTTGTAGACCAGTTTCAATTCGCCGATCACGTTACCCGCGTTGTCGCTAGCCGACTTCATCGCCACCATCCGCGCCGACTGCTCGGACGCCATGTTTTCTGCGACAGCCTGATAAATCAGCGCTTCCACGTAACGCACCAGCAACTCGTCAATGACGCTCTGAACATCCGGCTCGTAAATGTAGTCCCATGCGTGCGAACCTGCATCACCAGCCTTAGTGTCAGCCTCCAGACGATCAGACGACAACGGCAGCAATTGCTGCAGCATCGGCTCTTGCTTCATCGTGTTGATGAACTTGGTGTACACCAGATAAACCGCGTCCAGACGACCTTCCTGGTAAGCATCGAGCAGTACTTTGACTGGCCCGATCAGCTTGTCCAGATGCGGCGTATCGCCCAGTTGCACGGCATGCGCAACGACCGTGGCGCCGATCCGGTTGAGGAAACCCAGACCCTTGTTGCCAATCGCGACTGCCTGAACCTTGTTGCCTTGTCCTTCCAGCTCACGCAATTTCGCGGTCAGCAAACGCAAGGAGTTGGTGTTCATACCGCCGCACAGACCTTTGTCTGTGGTGACGACGATGAAACCAACGTTCTTGGCGTTATCCTGCTTGACCATGAACGGGTGCGTGTACTCTGGATTGGCTTGCGACAAGTTAGAAGCAATATTACGAATCTTGTCACTGTATGGACGTGCCGCATGCATCCGGTCTTGCGCCTTGCGCATTTTGGAGGCAGCGACCATTTCCATCGCCTTCGTGATCTTCTTCGTATTTTCTACGCTCTTGATCTTGCCGCGTATCTCTTTACCTGTAGCCATATGCCTTCCTAGTCAGTTGGGGAGAGAGTCATTCGTCGCAGGCTTAAGCCTGGCGCGCTTAAACTCTTTCCCGCAATTGTTATGGATCCCAGTTAAATTAAGCCACGAACGATTTTTTGAAATCAGCAACGGCAGCCGCCAATGCAGCTTCGCTATCTTTATCGAGTTGCTTGGTTTCTTCGATCTTTTGCAGCAAAGGCGCGTGGCTGGTCTTCATGAAGCTGTGCAGAGCGCTTTCGAACGGCAGCACTTGCTTGACGTCGATGCTATCCAGGAAACCCTTGTTGACCGCGAACAAAGTCACAGCCATCAGCGAAATCGACAGCGGCGAGTATTGTGCCTGCTTCAACAGCTCGGTCACGCGTGCACCGCGATCGAGCTGCTTGCGGGTCGCTTCGTCAAGGTCGGAAGCAAACTGTGCAAACGCAGCCAGTTCACGATACTGTGCCAAGTCGGTACGGATACCGCCGGACAGGTTCTTGATCACCTTGGTCTGAGCAGCACCACCAACGCGCGACACCGAAATACCGGCGTTGATCGCAGGACGGATACCAGCGTTGAACAACGAAGTTTCCAGGAAGATCTGACCGTCGGTAATCGAAATCACGTTGGTCGGAACGAAAGCGGAAACGTCGCCAGCCTGGGTTTCGATGATCGGCAGCGCTGTCAGCGAACCGGTCTTGCCCTTGACTTCGCCCTTGGTGAAAGCCTCAACGTAGTCTGGGTTGACGCGTGCTGCGCGTTCCAGCAGGCGGCTGTGCAGATAGAACACGTCGCCCGGATACGCTTCACGGCCTGGTGGACGGCGCAGCAGCAACGATACCTGACGGTATGCAACAGCTTGCTTGGACAGATCGTCGTATACGATCAGCGCATCTTCACCGCGGTCACGGAAGTATTCGCCCATTGCGCAGCCGGAGTAGGTCGACATGTATTGCATCGCAGCCGACTCGGATGCCGATGCAGCAACCACGATGGTGTATTCCATGGCGCCGTGTGCTTCGAGCGAGCGCACGATGTTCTTGATCGACGATGCTTTTTGACCGATAGCAACATAGATACATGTCACGTCCTGACCTTTTTGATTGATGATCGCATCGATCGCTACAGCAGTCTTACCGGTTTGACGGTCGCCGATGATCAGCTCACGCTGGCCGCGGCCGATTGGTACCATCGAGTCGATCGACTTGATACCGGTCTGCATTGGCTGCGAAACGGATTGACGGGCGATAACGCCTGGTGCGATTTTTTCGATCGGCGCCGACAGCTTGGCATTGACAGGACCTTTACCGTCGATCGGCTGACCCAGCGCGTTGACAACGCGGCCGCGCAGTTCAGGACCAACCGGCACTTCCAGAATACGGCCGGTACATTTGACTGTATCGCCTTCGGAAATGTGCTCGTAATCGCCCAGGATAACGGCGCCGACAGAGTTACGCTCGAGGTTCAGCGCGAGGCCGAATGTGTTGCCTGGGAATTCCAGCATCTCACCTTGCATCACGTCAGACAGACCATGGATACGGCAGATACCGTCGGACACGGAAATAACCGTGCCTTGATTGCGAATTTCAGCGGTATCGCCAAGGCCTTGAATCCGGCTCTTGATCAGTTCGCTGATTTCAGACGCGTTGAGTTGCATATAAACTCCTAAAATTTTTCTCGTTGCTCATGACGCAAATACGCAGGGGTCTCACGCAGCCAGAGCAGCGTGCAGTTCTTGCAGCTTGGCACGTACCGAGGTGTCGAGCACTTCGTCGCCGACTACTACGCGTACACCGCCGATCAGCGAGTTATCCACTGTTACCGATGGGTTCAGCTTACGGCCGAACTTCTTTTCCAGCGTGGCGATCAAATCCCTCATTTGCGCTTCGGTCATTTCGAAAGCGCTGGTGATTTCTGCATCGGCAGCGCCTTCTTGTGCGTTCTTCAGCACTTGAAATTGCTCGGCGATTTCCGGCAAGGCGATCAACCGGCCGTTATCAACCAGCGTCGCGACGAAGTTTTTGACTTCGGCGTGCGCCGCTTGCGGCGATTTCAACAGTGCCAGGACCGTATCGACCACTTGCTGATGCGATACAGCGGGATTTTGTGCCAGCGCCTTGACATCGGCATTAGCCGCTATCTGGCCCATTTCGGCAACCAGGGTAGACCAGGCGGCCAGGTCTTGCGACTTGGCCACGCGGAACAGCGCTTCTGCGTAGGGACGAGCAATCGTTGCAAGTTCAGCCATGATTACAGCTCTGTTTTCAGTTGGTTCAGCAAATCGGCATGTGCCGACAAATTGACTTCGCGCTTGAGGATCTGTTCGGCGCCTTTGACCGCAAGGGTCGCAACTTCACCGCGCAGAGCTTCGCGAGCTTTGGTCATTTGCTGTTCCGCTTCGGCCTTGGCGTTAGCGATGATACGAGCAGCTTCTTCGGAAGCAGTTTTTTTGGCTTCGTCGACGATCAGCTGGCCGCGCTTTTCAGCTTCGTCAATACGCTTTTGACCTTCGTCGCGCGCAGTCGCAAGTTCTGCCGAAGCACGCTTTTCAGCGGCTGCCAGATCTGCCTTGCCACGATCAGCGGCTGCCAGGCCGTCCGCGATCTTCTTGGCGCGCTCATCGAGCGCTTTCATCAACGGCGGCCACACGAATTTCATCGTGAACAACGCGAGGATGAAGAAGACCACGAACTGCGCAAACAATGTTGCATTTAAGTTCACGGTAATTTCCTTCTCAGAATAACGTGGGCTGAAATAACTTCAGCCGATTCGGTTACGCTCGATTAAATTACTTAGCGATGAACGGATTTGCGAAAGCGAACAACATGGCGATACCAACACCGATCAGGAACGCAGCGTCGATCAGACCAGCCAACAGGAACATCTTGGTTTGCAGGGTGTTCATCAGTTCTGGTTGACGTGCCGATGCTTCGAGGTACTTACCGCCCATGATTGCAATACCGATACAAGCACCGATAGCGCCCAAACCGATGATCAAACCACAAGCCAAAGCAACAAAAGACAGATCAGTCATGACAATTCCTTCAAAGTTAAGTGAATACAAAAATTAATACAAAAAACAGATTTAAAGCCAAAACTACAAATTCAAAATCAAAACCAGTACTGATTCGTGCTGCTATTTAACTAGCCTTATTGATTGGGCCTAATTAATGAGCCTCATGCGCCTGGCCGATATACACCAGAGTCAGCATCATGAAAATAAACGCTTGCAACAACACGATCAGGATGTGGAAGATAGCCCAGATCGAACCGGCAATCAGGTGGCCGACAAAGCCGAACGCAGTAGCGGTGGAACCCAGCAGCGCGATCAACAGGAACAACAGTTCACCGGCATACATGTTGCCGAACAGTCGCATCGCCAGCGATACGGTTTTGGCAGCAAATTCAATCAGGTTCAGCAGCAGGTTGGCAGGAGCCAGCCAGATACCGAAAGGTGCAGCGACCAGTTCGTGCAGGAAACCGCCGATACCTTTGATCTTGAAGCTGTAATACAGCATCAGCACCAATACGCCGAGAGCGATGCCCATGGTGCCGTTAAGGTCTGCAGTAGGAACTACGCGGTGATGAGAAATCACGCTGTCGAGGCCGACGAATGCAAAGAAGGAAGAAAACATATCGACCGGCAGGAAGTCGAGCGAGTTCATCAGGGCGACCCAGACGAACACCGTCAACGCCAGCGGCGCGATAAAGCTGCGATCACCATGGACGATGCCTTTGGCCTGGTCGTCTACCATCTCGACCACCATTTCGACGAAAGCCTGAAAACGACCAGGCACGCCAGCGGTAGCTTTACGCGCTGCCAGGTACATCAGCAAGCTGCCGACTACGCCGGCAAACAAAGACCAGAAGATCGTATCGATATTGATGATCGAAAAATCGACGATCTTGGTTTGATGGGCGGTAGCTAAATGTCCGAGGTGATGGACAATATATTCTGAGGGGGTTAATGCTTCGCTTGGAGCTACAGTCATGATCGATGTCTAAAAAGTAAGATTATGTAACTTTTAAGTACCGCGATGAAGCTGACGATAAATGCCGGCCAATTCAAATCATGGTACAACCATACGACCGCGCCAATCAGCGCAATCGTCGTAGCAATTTTGACAAACTCTCCGATGAAAAAAGACATCGGGTTAGCGCCACCCGGTTTGCGCGCGCTCGTATAAAGACGGAGAGCAAACAGTCCATTGGGAACCGCGCAGCATACACCACCTAAAAGCGCGGAGCAGAATCCGGGAACGCCGGCTAGTAAACCTACTATACATGCTAGTACAGCCGTAGTAACAAATTGCATAAGCACGATGCGCAGCATACTGACCCAATAATGTGCGAAAACGACTCGCTTAACAGAACGCGGTTGCAGTTTTGTGATGCAGCGCAGTTATCATGCAACCTTCTCGCAGTTGCTAGTGTACGGCTGATTTAGAAGCCCGGCGATTATAAGGGCTGGCCGCGACTTTCGTCAAACTTTTGCCGCCTAATCATAAGCTTATACAACAGCCGAGAATCAATCCAGTCGCTGCTTCCGGCAAAGTTTTGGAAATTATTCTGACAATTTTCCGGAATCCTCCGACGCCGTGAATTTGCCACGACGCACCAAATATGTGAGTCATGTGAGTCGACAAACTTTCGGAACGCCCTTCCTGTTTTTCTAAAGCAATTTATTTTATAACTTACTCTGCCCCCTTCAGCCGAGCGATCAGACCGTCGAGGGTATCCAGATCGGAGAAATCGATGATCAGTTGACCACGATTCTTGGCTGCCGTTTTAATTGTTACTTGAGTCGCCAGCAAATCCGACAGTTCTTCTTCCAGGCGTGCGATGTCGCGCGACTTTTCCTTGCTCTTGGCTGGCCGACCGGCAGTTTCTGCCTCAGCGGTGGCGCGCACCACCAGTTTTTCTGTATCGCGCACCGACATGCGCTTGGCTACCACCTGGTTAGCCAACGTAATCTGCGTAGCGGCATCGACCGCCAGCAACGCACGCGCATGGCCCATGTCGATATCGCCAGCCATCAACATGGTCTGCACCGGCTTGGCCAGGTTCAGCAGGCGCAACAGGTTCGATACCGCGCTGCGTGAGCGCCCTACCGAGACTGCCGCTTGCTCATGGGTAAAACTGAAATCGGTAATCAGGCGATGGATACCCTGCGCCTCTTCCAGCGGATTCAAATCCTCGCGCTGCATGTTTTCGATCAGCGCCATGGCGGCGGTGGTCTGATCGTCTACATCCTTGACCAATACCGGCACCTCGTCCAGCCCGGCCAGTTGGGCGGCGCGGAAGCGACGCTCACCGGCAATGATTTCGTAATGCTGGGCACCGTTGTGCGAAGCAATTGGCCGCACCAGAATCGGCTGTAGCAAGCCTTGCTCTTTGATCGAGGAGGCCAGCTCGGCCAGCGCGCCCTCATCCATGCGGGTTCGCGGCTGATATTTACCTGCCTGCATGACGCCCACCGCGAGTACCGACGGTGCACCGACAATCGTTGGCACCGCTTCAGCAATATCGGTCGAGCCGCCGAGCAAGGCTTCCAGGCCGCGACCCAGCCCTTTTGATTTTTTCGTGACCATATTTTCCTACCGTAGAGTGCCTGCTGCCAAGCAACAGTCTGTGGATAACTTTATGGATAACTAAGTGGATAAGCCATGAATAAGTTATGAATAAGCCGGGAATAAGCTGTGACTAAACCCATGGATAACTTCTGTATTACCACTGTATTAGCTGTGCTTAACTAATCCGGGTGAGTGATCTGTCATGACAGATCCACCACTGCACCTTGTGCCCGGCATTCGCTTACATGGCCTTGATACGTTCCACCATCTCGGCGCCAAAAGCGATGTATGCCTGCGCTCCCTTAGAGGCGGTATCAAAACTGACGCCCGGCATACCGTAGGACGGCGCTTCGGCCAGACGCACATTGCGCGGGATGACGGTCTTGAATACCTTGTCGCCAAAATGCTTTTCCAACTCTTCTGAGACTTGTTGCGATAATGTCATGCGCGGATCGAACATCACGCGCAACAAGCCGATGATCTTCAAATCCGGATTCAGGTTGGCATGCACTTTTTTGATGGTGTTGACCAAGTCCGACAAACCTTCCAGCGCATAGTACTCGCACTGCATCGGAATAATGACGCCGTTGGCGGCGCACAGGCCATTCAGCGTGAGCAGCGATAGCGCTGGGGGACAGTCAATCAGGATGAAATCATAGTCGTCGGCAACCAGAGCGAAGGCATCTTTCAGGCGTTTTTCCCGATTTTCCAGCTCAACCATTTCAACTTCGGCGCCGGCCAGTTCGCGATTTGCCGGCAATACGTCAAAACCGCCGGTTTCGGAAGTCTTACGTACGCTCTTGATATCCGAGATTCCCAGCAGTACCTCATAAATCGAGGCGGTCAACGTACCTTTATTGATCCCTGCTCCCATCGTCGCATTGCCTTGCGGATCAAGGTCTGCCAGTAATACCCGCTGGTTCAATTGAGCCAGCCCGGCGGCCAGGTTGACGGCGGTAGTGGTTTTACCGACTCCGCCTTTTTGATTGGCGACGCAGAAGATTTTTGCCATGTGTTTTCTATTATTTATGAGACAAGGTTCAAGTGCCGCAGCAATGTGGCACGTTACTTTGCCGCCCACTGATCAGATAAGACGATTAAATTACAAGGAGCTACGAAGCGATCAGACACTACCCTGGTGGAGTGCAATAACTCACTGTCGTCAGCGCCGTTTGATAAAAATAAGGTGACGCTCCGCATCCAGCCCCGGCACGCTGACCGGACGAATTTCAGTGACTTGCCAGCCGGCCGGCAACCGTGCGATCTCTTGGTCCGGCTGCACGCCTTTCAACGCAATGAACTGCCCATCATCGGCCAGCAGGTGCTGGGACCAGTTGATGAAGTCAGCCAGCTCGGCAAACGCCCGCGATGTAATCACATCAAATTTCTGTGCGACCTGCAGTTGCTCTATTCTTGCCGTGTGAATGCTGACGCCAGCCAATCCTAACTCGGCCTTGGCTTGCGTCAGGAATGCCGTTTTTTTGTGCACCGTATCGATCATCGAAACCCGCATTGCGGGACGCGCCTTGCTTGCCCAGATGGCCAGGATCATCCCTGGGAGGCCACCGCCGGCGCCGACATCGAGCACATTGTCGGCCGCTGCAAAGGCAGGCACTACCGCCAGCGAGTCGAGCAGATGATGGGTCATCATCTGTGCCGGCTCACGGATCGAAGTCAGGTTATAGGTGCGATTCCACTTCGCCAGCAAACTCAGATAGGCCAGCAATTGCTGCTGCTGCTTTTCGTCCAGTTCGATTCCCAACGCCTGTGCGCCCTGCTGCAGGCTCGCTTGCAGCGATGCGCCCGATGCGATCTGCGTTGCACTCATCCTGCCATTCCTCCGCTATGCTGGCAATTATCTTTGAGGATGTTGCCCATATTTATGCCGCCTGGTCGTCAGTACCAAGCTCGTTCAAGCGCTTCATGCCACCCTTTTTCAGATGCACCAGCAACAGCGACAATGCCGCTGGCGTCACGCCGGAAATCCGCGAGGCCTGACCAAATGTTTCCGGACGATGCAAATTCAACTTTTGCCGTACCTCGATCGACAGCGCCTGCACGTCCATGTAATCCAGGTCAGCTGGCAGCTTGAGGTTTTCGTTGTGCTCGTGACGCTCGACTTCACGCGCCTGGCGATCAATGTAGCCAGCGTACTTGACCTGAATCTCAACCTGCTCCTTGACGGCAGCATCGTCGACTCCCGGGCCGCCTACTTCTTGACCGTCAACGCCCTTGAGCGTCATCAATTGTTCATAAGTAACATTAGGGCGACGCAACAGATCGGCCAGCGCGTATTCGCGCTCCATTGCCTTACCAACAACCCGCTCTGCCTCGGCATCGGAAATAATGCGCGGGTTGACCCAGGTCGTGCGCAGCCGCTCCATTTCCAGTGCGACGGCTTCGCGCTTCTTCTCGAACTGCGCCCATTGAGCATCGCCGACACAACCCAGCTGACGGCCGATTTCAGTCAGACGCATATCGGCGTTATCTTCACGCAGACTCAAACGATACTCAGCGCGACTGGTGAACATCCGATATGGCTCTTGCACACCTTGGGTAATCAGGTCGTCGACCATTACGCCGAGGTAAGCTTCATCGCGGCGCGGCGTCCAGGCATCGCGCTCTTGTGTTTGCAAGGCAGCGTTCAAGCCGGCCAGCATTCCTTGCGCAGCGGCTTCTTCGTAACCGGTGGTGCCGTTGATCTGGCCGGCAAAGTACAACCCTTGGATCGACTTGGTTTCCAGCGATGCCTTCAAACCGCGCGGGTCGAAATAATCGTATTCGATTGCATAACCGGGGCGCAGAATATGTGCGTTCTCCAGGCCGCGCATCGAATGTACCAAAGCCAGCTGAACATCGAACGGCAAACTTGTCGAAATACCATTAGGGTAAAACTCGTTGGTGGTCAAGCCTTCGGGTTCCAGGAAAATCTGGTGTGAATCCTTGCCGGCAAAGCGATGAATCTTATCTTCGATCGACGGGCAATAACGCGGACCAACGCCTTCAATCACGCCGGTGTACATCGGGCTACGATCAAGGTCAGCGCGAATGATGTCGTGTGTTTGCTCGTTGGTATGCGTGACCCAGCACGGCAACTGCTTAGGATGCATGCCAACATTACCCATGACTGAAAATACTGGAATCGGATCGAGATCGCCCGGTTGTTCCTGCATAACGGAGAAATCGATGGTGCGTCCGTCAATGCGTGGCGGTGTTCCAGTCTTTAATCGCCCTTGCGGCAACTTCAGTTCTTTCAGCCGCGCAGATAATGAAATTGCCGGAGGATCGCCGGCACGGCCGGCAGAATAATTATTAAGACCGACATGGATCTTCCCATCGAGGAAAGTACCGGCCGTCAGCACCACCACCCTGCTGAGGAATTTGATGCCAACCTGGGTCACAGCACCAATCACGCGGTCGCCTTCAACCAGCAAATCATCCACCGCTTGCTGGAACAGCCAGAGATTTTCCTGATTTTCCAGACGCAATCGAATCGCCTGCTTGTACAGGATACGATCGGCTTGCGCGCGGGTGGCGCGAACGGCAGGGCCTTTCGATGAATTCAAGATACGGAACTGAATGCCGGCCTCGTCGGTGGCGATGGCCATCGCACCGCCCATGGCATCAACCTCTTTCACCAAATGGCCCTTGCCTATCCCACCGATTGAGGGGTTGCACGACATCTGGCCAAGAGTCTCGATATTGTGTGTCAACAATAGCGTTTTTTGGCCCATGCGAGCAGACGCCAACGCGGCTTCGGTACCGGCATGGCCGCCACCGACAACGATTACATCAAAATTTGTAGGAAAAAGCATAGTGCGCCTCGTGGAGACGGTCAAAAACAGTGAGCAGAGGCGTGATTATAAACCCAGAAGCCGTGACAGAACGAATCGATGCTGGCTGGATAGATGAATTGGCTTAGGAATACGACAGTGTTTCACGTGAAACATTACGATTCGATGGGGTTGGTTGAATAAAATAAAAAACGGCGATTGTTTCACGTGAAACAATCGCCGCCGGAATTACTATCTCAGGTTTGATACTCAACCAGGTACTAAGCCCGATATTCTGTTTAATATTCTATCAGGCACTATTTAAGGAATGCGTCATACCCTGTCTTCAAGATCAATACCGAATCTACCAATAAGAACAGTTTTCGTACAAAACCGCTGCCATGCTTCAATACCAGCCGCGTACCAAGCAACGATCCGCCGACGTTACAGATAGCCATTATTAATCCAAGTTGCCAGATGATATGACCGCTATATCCAAACCAGAGTAAGGCCGCCAGATTTGTTGCAACGTTAATTACCTTGGATACCGCTGACGCTGCCAGGAAATCGAACCCAAAAAAACGCACAAATAAGAAAATCAGGAAGCTACCCGTGCCGGGGCCGAAAACACCGTCATAAAATCCAATTCCACCACCGATTAATATCGCCAGTATTTTCTCTTTTGAACCGGAGTGCAGTGGGGCATGAATACTACCGAAATCTTTCTTCTTTATCGTGTAGATGGCGACCGCCAACAAAATGAACGGCAACGACTTACGGATTGCTTCTGTCGGAATGTGGGTAACCGTATAAGCACCCAGAAAGGCAAATAGAAATGCCGCCCCCGCCGCCGGCAACGCAGCACTCCAGGCCAGCTTGACACGTCGAGCAAAATTCACCGCCGCCGCGCCGGTACCGAATATCCCGGCCAGTTTGTTAGTGCCGAATATGGTTGCGGGCGCGGTATTGGGCAGTATCGCGAACAAGGCCGGAATCTGAATCAGCCCCCCCTCCTCCGACCACCGCATCGATCAAACCAGCGAGAAAACTGGCGGCGGCCAGTATAAAAAAATCGGGGAATACTTCAAGCATGGTCAGATACCCCTTCGGCGACTAAGCAAGCAACAACGACGATCACGTCGCACGAAAAGGTAAGTGGAAGTAAGTAGTCCGCCCTGAACAATCCCATTTCCCAATAATTGTCTCAAGCCGTGACAGTCGCCATACGCCACATCGGCCAAAGCATTACCAGAAACGCAGCGCAAAAAAGCCGCAGCTTGCGCAGGATCAGG
>NZ_JBIIVN010000216.1:0-3295 GCF_044339385.1 Collimonas sp.
CGCCTGATCCTGCGCAAGCTGCGGCTTTTTTGCGCTGCGTTTCTGGTAATGCTTTGGCCGATGTGGCGTATGGCGACTGTCACGGCTTGAGACAATTATTGGGAAATGGGATTGTTCAGGGCGGACTTTGTAGAGACACGGAAGGAATCTGCGGAATTGTTGATGGCGTCAGCGGTAAAATGACGGCATGGTTGAAAAAACCAATAATGGACGCAACTAGTGACGTTGAGTCGTTGCAGCCAACATGCCTCGAAACCAGCATTCTATGGAAACTTATGGCCATCTACCAATTGGGGGGAAACGCTCCCGACATCGATCCATCTGCCCACATCGCCCCCACCGCTAATCTGATCGGTAAGGTCAAGGTGGAAGCCAATGCCAGCATCTGGTTCGGCGTCACGATTCGCGGCGACAATGAATTGATTACCATCGGCCAAGGCAGCAATGTGCAAGAAAGCAGCACACTGCATACCGATATGGGATTCCCGCTAACGCTTGGCAAAAACGTGACTGTTGGCCATCAGGCAATGCTGCATGGCTGTACTATCGGCGACGGTGCGCTGATCGGCATCCAGGCAGTGGTGCTGAATGGCGCGAAAATCGGCAAAAATTGCCTCGTCGGTGCAGGCGCACTGGTCGCGGAAGGCAAGGAATTCCCCGAGAATTCACTGATCATCGGTTCACCTGCAAGGGTGGCGCGGACTCTCAGCGAAGAGGATATCGCAGCACTCGCCAAGAATGCCCAGCATTATGTCGAGCGCAGCGCACAATACAAAAGCGGCTTAAAAATCATCAGCGAATAAATAGAGAAGTGGAAAAAATATGGACGTAACAACAATCATGGATAGCGGCAGCCAGCACGGCGATTCGCTGCAGAAATTCATGGTGGACAATGCCGCGGTACGCGGCGAACTGGTCGAGCTGTCGACAACCTGGCAACAGGTGCTGACCCATCACCACTATCCGCAGCCAGTGACAACGCTGCTAGGTGAAATGATGGCCGCTGCGGCGTTGATGTCTGCCAATCTCAAATTCAATGGGGTCATCGTCATGCAGATTCACGGTGATGGCCCGGTGCGCCTGCTGGTGGCGGAGTGCGATTCGCAACTGCATATGCGCGCCACCGCCAAGCTGGCACCCGATACAGTGATCGACGACGATGCCAGCATGTCGCAACTGGTCAACCTGAACGGCCAGGGCCGCTTCGTCATTACGCTTGATCCACAAGACAAGATGCCCGGCCAGAAACCTTACCAAGGCATCGTGCCGCTGGACGGCGACAGCATTGCCACCGTCATCGAGAACTACATGCTGCGCTCGGAACAGCTCGATACCAAACTCTGGCTGGCTGCTGACGATAAAGTGGCGCGCGGCCTGCTGCTGCAAAAATTGCCGAACCACGGCGGCATTGATGCACCGGTCAACGACGATCTGGAAACATGGAACCGCTTCATGGCGCTGGGCGGCACCCTGCAACCGAAAGAGATGCTGACGACCGATATCCAGACCCTGATGCGGCGTCTGTTCTGGGAAGAAAATATCCGCGTGTTCGCGCCGCAGTTGCCGAGCTTTCAATGCAATTGCTCGCGCGAGAAAGTCGGCAACATGCTGAAAATGCTGGGGCAACCCGAAATCGAAGAAGCGCTGGCGGATTTAGGCAAGCTGGCGGTCGATTGCGATTTCTGCGGCCAACACTATGAATTCGATAAAGTAGACTGCGCCCATCTGTTCGCCACAGAAGCCCCGGTAGAAGCACTGCTGCCGACTGGCAGCAGCAAGCATTAAAACAAAAAAGGGGTCACACGATTCACCGTGCGCCCCTTTTTTACAGGCAGCTAATGCACGCTGAGCTGACTGCGGAAAATGAGAATCAAACGACCCGATTCAGGGGTGCGGTTTTTTCACGCGCTCATCCGGCACGGCGACTGCCACGGTCTTTTCTACTGCGGTCAATTCCGGATTAGGTGGTGACGGCGCATCAGCAGGATTACCATTGGGATCGAGGATCTGAACAAAGATCTCACCTTGCTTGATCATCCCCAGCTCACTGCGGGCGCGTTCTTCGACTGCGCCAGTGCCTTCTTTCAGGTCATGCACCTCCGAATCAAGCTTGGCATTGCGAGCTTTTAATTCATCGATCTTGTCATGCGCCGCGCGCACCTGTTGATCCATATCCCAAACGCGCAGCCAGCCGCCCTTGCCCAGCCAGAGTGGGTACTGGACCAATATCAGCAGAACAGTAAGAAAAATGGCAATCAGGCGCATGAAAAAATAAATAGTCCCTAGTTGGCTAGAACTTCTCGCATGGTCGGTTGAAGACAGAGTGGCACGGACAGCGTAACTCGGCCGGCAGCGGCGTCTGATAAACTCTGCCCGTTTAGTTTTCTTAGCAATTTGTACGTTGCACTTAGTCAGTTGGGGACAGAGTCGCACAGATCGTGTAACTCGGCGCGCTGCGGCGCCTCATCAACTCTGTCCCGCAATGACTATTAATTACTTGAGGTTGTAAAACGCGTCACGACCAGGATAGGCGGCGACATCGCCCAGGTCTTCTTCGATACGCAACAACTGGTTGTACTTGGCCATACGATCCGAACGCGACATCGAGCCGGTCTTGATCTGCAAGGCATTCATGCCAACTGCGATATCTGCAATGGTCGAATCCTCAGTCTCGCCAGAACGGTGCGAGATCACTGCGGTGTAACCGGCACGCTTGGCCATTTCAATCGCGGCAAAAGTTTCAGTCAAGGTACCGATCTGGTTGATTTTGATCAGAATCGAATTGGCGATATCCTTCTGAATACCTTCTTTCAGGATCTTGGTGTTGGTGACGAACAGGTCGTCGCCCACCAGTTGAATCTTCTTGCCCAGAGTTTCGGTCAGCAGCTTCCAGCCGTCCCAATCGTTTTCCGCCATGCCGTCTTCGATGCTGATGATCGGGTACTTGTCGCACCAGGATGCCAGCAAACCGGTGAATTGCGCGCCGGTCAAGGTCATGTTTTCACCTGCCAGAACATAGCTGCCGTCTTTATAGAATTCACTTGCAGCGCAATCCAGGCCGAGCGCGATTTGCGTACCTGGCTCATAGCCGGCAGCTTCGATTGCCTGGATGATCAGCTTCAGCGCTTCTTCGTGGCTGGACAGGTTAGGCGCAAAGCCACCTTCATCGCCAACTGAAGTCGACAAGCCCTTGTCATGCAGAATTTTCTTCAGCGCGTGGAATACTTCGGCGCCGTAACGCAACGCTTCACGGAAGCTCGGTGCGCCGACTGGGATGATCATGAATTCCTGGATG
>NZ_JBIIVN010000217.1:0-3270 GCF_044339385.1 Collimonas sp.
GCATTCGACGCTTGGCTATCGTTCACCCTGCCAGTATTTAGATGACTGGCTCACTGAGCAACATCAGGAAAAACAGGCGGCATAAAAGCCACCTGTTGGAAGACGAAAAATCGAGGGAAGCTCAACCTATCATATAGTGAACTATTTTTATCGTTTTAAATATGGCAACCTGGGTTGCCATATCGGTTGCCATATCGATTACCACACCGGTTAGCGGTTGCCTGATTCAGGCGTTTCTCAACAACGAACCACGTAGTACTTCAAGCTGCTTTTTCACCTCTAGCGCCTGTGCCGACGTACATTCAATCGCGCACAACACCGACTCCGGCAGCGCTACCGCTTGCTCCTTCATCATCTGGCCATCCTTGGTCAGGCGGATAATCACCTGACGTTCGTCAGAAACTGCACGCTCCCTGCTGATCAAGCCCTGTGCTTCCATACGCTTGAGCAAAGGCGTCAATGTGGCCGAATCCAGAAACAAGCGTTCGCCGATACCGTTCACGGTCAATTCGTCCTGCTCCCACAACACCAGCATCACCAAATACTGCGAATAGGTGATACCCAACTCGCGCAACAACTTGCGATACAGTTTTGCCATTGCCAGCGAGGTCGAGTGCAAGGCAAAACAGAGTTGCCCATCCAACTGCGGCACCTGCTGTGCGGTTTGTGTTTGTGTTTGTGTTTGTGTTTCCATGGTTCACATATTAAATAGTGCGCTATTTATTTGCAAGCTATTTTTAAAATCTTTTTTCATCATACATCTTATATACAAGAGCAGGTTGAGAGTGTAGCGAACTATCGCGCTGATGGCAACCACAGCGCTGCGCTGCTTCAGAACCGTAGCCAGCGGTGCAATGTCCGGTCGAAAAGCGCAGCGGTACGGCGGCACAGCAAACAGCGCAGACCGGAGATTGCGCCGCGCAGCAGGTGATAAAGCAGTGCTATTTGATGCGGCAGCTCAGGAGCCAGTAATACTCCAGGCGCAAGATACGCAACTCGCGGGTGAGCGGCGAGAGCTTCTTGCGCAAGCCGCTATCGGTCGGGAAATTTTTCATGATTTCGTAGCGCTCGCCGTTGGGCAAGGTACGGAACTGATACGTGTTGCCTTCGGCGTCGGTTCGCGCAATCGGCGTGCTGACTTCTTCTACATAGCCATTGTCGATCATCACCAGCAGGATATCCTTGCCGAGTTTTTCGCGCAGTTTGGCGATGAATTTCACCCGATCCTGACGGCCGACGTGCGACCACCAGAACCCCAGGAAACACGCCGTGAACTGCCGCTCCGGCTGAAAATCATTGATGTCCTGCAGCGCAAAACTGACTGTCTCGGACGGCAGGTTGCGGGACTTTGCCGATGCGATCATTTCCGGATTGATGTCGGTCGCCAGTACCGAATTTGCCGATGCAGCGATCTGCTCGGTCCAGAATCCTGTGCCGCAGGCCAGTTCCAGCACATCGTGGCCTTCCATCAGTTCCTGTACACGTACCTGCAACGTCAGCAGTTCGTCCTGGCGTTCTGGACGCTGGTAAATCTCGTCGTAAGTTGCGGCACGTTTGGCGTAGTAAGCCGCCATATCTGTATTAATCATTTTCCCGACTCATTCTCTCATTTTCTAACTTCTGTTTTTTCAACATTCTCGACCAGTGCGACGGCGGCCACCCGATAGCGCTCCGACAGCGCCTCGTACAGCGGCGCTGCAAAAAAGCGTGAAACCCGACTGGCAATCAATGCCGTCGCCATCAGCGAGATCACCAATGCATGGCCATTAATCATTTCCATCACGATCACGAAAGCGGTGATCGGCGATTGCGTCACGGCTGCCAGGTAACCCACCATGGCCAACGCGATCAGCATCGGCAGCGAGGTGTGGCTGAACACCTGATGCAACAAGTTGCCGAAGCCGGCGCCGATCGACAGCGACGGGGCAAAAATCCCGCCGGGAATACCCGGCAGATAGGATGACACCATCGACGCCATTTTCAGGAAAGGGTAAAACACTGACAAATGCTGCTGTCCTTCCAGCACTCCTTTGGCCTCGACATAGCCGCTGCCGAAGGTCGCGCCGCCAGCGATGATGCCGATCAACGCCACCAGCAAACCGCAGGCAGCGCCGAAAGCGATCGGGCGTGCCGCACGAAAATCGCGGATCTGCGACGGAATCCAGCGCGCGGTATTCAACAACAACCAACAGAATATGCCGCCGGCAATCCCGGTGACCACGCCGGTCACCAGCGCAGCCAGCGCCAGCATGTTGGTCAAGGTGCTGTCGATGCTGATCGGGCCGAAATAAGTGTAATTACCGTTCAAGCCCAGCGCCACGGCACCGGCAAAAATGATCACGGTAATCACGACGCCGCTGGCGCGATGTTCGAAACTGCGTGTCAGTTCTTCGATCGCGAACACGATCCCAGCCAACGGCGTATTGAACGCAGCCGACAAACCGGCCGCCGCGCCCGCCAGTATCAGGCGTCGTTCCAACGCGGCACTGGCACGCGGATACAGACGCCGCAAATTGAACATCAAGGCCGCGCCGACCTGTACCGTCGGCCCTTCGCGGCCGATGGTAAAGCCGCCCAGGATACCGATGAAAGAAATACCGATTTTGCCAGCAAGAATCCGTATCGACAGCAGCGACTGGCCGCGCCTGGTCGTGTCTTCTTCCAGCGTGGCGATAACCTGCGGGATGCCGCTGCCCTCGGAACCGGGAAAATAACGGCGCGTGGCCCACACGCACAACGCGCCGATCGCCGGCGTAATAAACAGCGGCAACCAGAAGTGGGATTGCTGCATCGAGCGAAACAAGCCGAAACCGACGTCCATCAGCCATGCATACAACACGGCGATCAAGCCGACCAGCACCGCTCCCATCCATAAAATGCCATATTTACGCCAGGCTCGCCGCACTTGACGCAGCGTCTGATCGGAAAAACTGGGGGGGCAGCGGATTCATTGAATTTGCGCGCAAAGCCCTGATTATAAATTATCCCAGCACAATTTCGGCCAAATTGGCCTTGCGCATGTCGCGCCAGGCGACACTGGAGAGGCAAGCCGCCTCCGTCAACACATGACAAAAAATAATTCTCCATCCAGCTTGCACACGACCACCCGAAAAAACGGTCTGAATAAGTCGTTGAATGCGATGGCCGATGAATGCCACTTTGAGCTTCCCTCGATTTTTCGTCTTCCAACAGGTGGCTTTTATGCCGCCTGTTTTTCCTGATGTTGCTCAGTGAGCCAGTCATCTAAATACTGGCAGGGTGAACGATAGC
>NZ_JBIIVN010000054.1:0-14418 GCF_044339385.1 Collimonas sp.
TGCACGGCTAGCTCCTTGAACTCCGCCGTGTACATCTGTTTTGGTATCTTCTTCATTGCTGGTCTTTCCAAAGGATCGTTGATTTTACGTTACCTATGGAAGACTAAATTTCGGGGGAAGCTCACATCATGCGCAGGCCGTTGATCAGCACACTCATAATAAACGCGCCGATGATGGTGCCGATAATGGTGCCGGTGCCGCCAGATAAAGACGTGCCACCGATCACCACCGCAGCGATGGCATCGAGTTCATACCCCTGCCCCAACGCCGGTTGCGCCGAATTCAGGCGCGACGCGATCAACAGCCCGGCGATACCGCAGATCGCGCCGCTGACGCTGTACACCGTGACTTTCCAGAAATCGACATTCACACCCGACAAGCGCAACGCCTCTTCGTTACTGCCCAACGCAAAGGTATAACGGCCGAAGATGCTTTTATTGAGGGCGACCCCGGCAGCAATCGCTACCAGAAACAGAATCAGCACCGCATTCGGAATCGGCAGCGCCGGGATCAGACTGCCGATTAATGAATCCTGCGAGATACCTGAGAAGCCGGGCGTGTCATTGAAATAAATCGGCTTGGTTCCGGAGATCACCAAAGACAAGCCTTTGAGCAGCATCATCATGCCGAGGGTGGCGATGAATGGCGGGATTTTCAGCTTGGCGATCAGTACGCCGGAGACCCAGCCGCACAGCGCACCGAACAGGATCGCGGCGGCAATGCCGAAGTAGATCGGCAAGCCCCAATAGGTGAGGAACACGCCGGCCATCACGGCACAAAAAGTCATCAGCGTGCCGACCGACAAATCGATCCCCGCGGTGATGATAACGAAAGTACAGGCAATCGCCAGCACGCCGTTGACGGCGGTCGATTGCAGGATGCTGACCAGATTGTCGATTTCCAGAAAGTTGGGCGAAGCCAGGCTGAAAAACACCAGCAACGCCAGCAGGCTGGCGAAGGCCAGCAGCTTCTGCCGGGTCGCCGGATCAAATATCCTGCTCTTGAGGGCAGCGAATGCGCCGGCGCCGCTTACCGGCAAATTTGCGTGCGATAGCGGGTTCGGGGGATTGGGGATATTTGCCATGATCGTCTTCGGTGAATGATGGGTTATTCGGCAAGCGCCGGTTCACGCTGCGTGGCCAGGTGCATGATTTTTTCCTGCGTGACCTCGACGGCGGCAAGCTCTCCGCTAATACGGCCTTCACACATAACGAGGATCCGATGGCTCATGCGCAGCACCTCGGAGAGTTCTGATGAAATCATGACGATAGCCTTGCCCTGGGCCGCCAACGTATTGAGCAACTTGTAGATTTCACTCTTGGCGCCGACATCAATGCCGCGTGTGGGCTCATCAAAAAACAGGATGTCGCAATCACGCAGCAGCCATTTGGCGATCACGATCTTTTGCTGGTTACCGCCTGACAGCAGCCGCACCGGCTGATCAATCGAGGGCGTCTTGATGCTGAGCTGCCGCACATAGTCCTGGGCGGTTGCGCGGATTGCCGGCTGGTCTAGAAACAAACCTTTCGTCAGGAACTTATCCATGTTGGACATCACTACGTTAGTCTTGACGTCAAGCCCGGTGGCCAGCCCGAAATGTTTGCGATCTTCCGACAGATAGCCGATGCCGTGGGCGACAGCATCCCGCGGCGACTTGATCGACACCTTGACGCCATGGATCAGGATTTCGCCGGCATCGATCGTATCGGCACCAAAAACCGCTCTCGCCACTTCGGTGCGTCCGGCCCCCATCAGGCCGGCAAAGCCAAGTATTTCGCCCTTGCGCAACGAAAATCCAACATCCCTGATTGTCGCTCCGCGGCACAATCCCCTGACCTCCAGCACAACCTCATTACCTGAAGTGGCGGGAACTTGCGGCCGGCTATTGTCGAGCTGACGCCCGACCATCATGCCGATGATGCTGTCGATCGGCGTGTCTGCAGTCGGCACGGTGGCGATGTATTGGCCGTCGCGCATGACGGTGACGCGATTGGAAATCTGTCGCAACTCGTCCATCTTGTGCGAGATGTAGATGATGCCGACACCATGCGCCTGGAGTTGCCAGATGATGCGGAACAGATCGTCGATTTCAGCATTGTTGAGCGCCGCCGTCGGCTCATCCATGATCAACACGCGCGAATCGAACGATAGCGCCTTGGCGATCTCCACCATCTGCTGCTTGGCCACTGTCAGTTCGCCCACCAGCGTGCGCGGATCGAGTTGCAGACGCATGCGTTCAAAGATCTGCGCGGCTTGCCGGTTTAGCGCATCTTCGTCAAGAAACAGGCCGTAACGGCCGCGCGGCTCGCGGCCGATGAATATGTTTTGCGCGGCACTCAGATGATTCATCAGATTTAGTTCCTGATGAATGATGCCGATGCCAAGCGCCTGCGCGGCGCGCGGATTGGGAATCTCGACCGGACGGCCATCCATGCGGATTTCACCGCTATCCTTGGGATAAACCCCGGACAGCACTTTCATAAGCGTCGACTTGCCAGCGCCGTTCTCACCCATCAACGCATGCACTTCGCCGCGCAACAGATTGAACTGGCAATTGTCGAGTGCCAGCACGCCGGGGAAGCGCTTGGTGACATTTTTCAGGGCAATCAGGTAATCCGCTGCTGCGCCCTGGGGAATTTCTGATTGCTGCATATCTGCTCTCATGATGCGCAGCCGGCTATCGCGCCAACCGCGTTATATCAAATCCGCTGAAGCGCAACACGCCTCAACGCTGCAAAGCCGGGCTGCTTCATTGCTGTGCCAAATCGAAAATCTTCGACATCGAGGTCCATTTCTCACCTGTAGCTGTCCATGGCGTCGGCGCCTAAAAAGTCCACATCAGCGCCTCCCATTCGCGCACCTTGGGATCATCTTGCGATGCCGCAGCCATCCTGGCGGCATCGTAGATTGCAGCGTCGGTTTCCATGAACATCGTCAACCGTGTCCCCCAGCCGATAAATCTCCATCGACAGCACCCCTTGACGGCGCAGGTGTTCGGCGATTTCCGGCCAGATCCGACGGTGCAGTTGTTCGTAGCGGGCGATCAGTCGGGGATCGTCTTTGAGGTCCAGTGCCAGGCAATAACGCATGTGTTGGCTTCCTTTTACTGTCGCTTGCAAATTCAACCGAATCCGCTCAGGTCAAGGCGCGGTCCAGATGGGTATAACCGCCATCCACCGAGACCCACTGTCCGGTAGTATGGGCGGCGCGATCAGAGAGCAGAAACACCACAGTATCGGCAATTTCTTCCGGAGTAGCGAGGCGTTTCCCAAGGGGTATCTTGCCGGTGATGGCGGCCAGCTTTGCTTGCGGCTGATCGAAACCGGCAATCCAGCTGCGATACAGCGGCGTCATCACTTCGGCCAGCACCAACGCGTTGACCCGCACCCCGTCGCCGGCCAGCGCTGCGGCCCATTCGCGCGTCAGCGCCAGTTGCACACCCTTGGCAGCGCAATAACCGCTGGTGTTGCCCTGGCCGGTGAGTGCCGTCTTGGACGACACATTGACGATAGCGCCGCGGCTGGTCTTCAGATGCGGCACGCATAAATGCGCCATCACGTAGTAGTGAATCAGATTTTTTTCCAGCGACTGCACAAAGGCTGCGCGTCCGGCATCGAGGCCAACGCCATCGTTGATGCCGGCATTATTGACCAAGCCGTCGAGACGTCCGTGTTCCTGCACGGTTTGCGCTACCGCGTGGCGACATTTTTCTTCGTCGATCAAGTCGAGCTGAAAAATACGCGCCTGCGGTCGCAGCCCGAGTAAACGTTCCGTAAACTCGGGAGCGGGCCGGCTCTTACCGAAGATCACCGGAATCGCGCCTTCGGCTGCGAGCTGCAGCGAAATGGCCGCGCCGATGCCGGCGCCGCCGCCGGTGACGATCACCACCTTGCCTGTCAGATGCAGATCCACCTTATTGTCTCCATTTTATTTATTCTTATATGCTGGTACTTGTTCGTACTTGTTCGTACTTGTTGGTGCTTGTTCTTTATAAACCAACTGCAGGCATCTTCCAACTGTAAAAACCGTCAGTCGATGCCAGCATGTCAGCCGCGAAACCGGTATTGCTGCAGCGATTCCGGCTTCATCGTAATCGAAAATCCGGGCGCTGTCGGTGGCATGTATGCCGCATTGCGGATCACGCACGGATCAACGAAATGTTCATGCAGATGATCGACGTATTCCGTCACGCGCCCGGCCTTGCTGCCGGCGATGGATACGTAATCGATGATCGACAGATGCTGCACATATTCGCACAAGCCAACGCCGCCCGCATGGGGACAGACCGGCAACTTGTATTTCGCTGCCATCAGCAGTACGCCGAGAATTTCATTGACGCCACCGAGACGACAGGAATCGATCTGCACCACATCAATCGCGCCGCGCATGATGAATTGCTTGAAGACGATGCGGTTCTGGCACATTTCGCCGGTAGCGACCTTTACCGCGCCGATACCTGCACGGATCTTGCGGTGGCCTTCAACATCGTCCGGGCTGGTCGGCTCTTCGATGAACCAGGGATTGGCAAAAGCCAGCCGGTTAACCCATTCGATGGCCTGATCGACATCCCAAACCTGATTGGCATCAATCATCAGGTGCCGCTTTTGACCGATCACTTCGCGTGCAATGGTGACGCGGCGAATGTCATCGGCCAGATCGCGTCCTACTTTGAGCTTGATGTGGTTGAAACCGCTATCGACGGCTTCCTGACAAAGCCGTCGCAACTTGGCGTCGTCATAACCCAGCCAACCGGCGGAGGTGGTATAGCACGGGTAGCCATCCTGTTCCAGCTGGCGAATCCGATCCGCCTTGCCGGGCTCCTGTTCGCGCAGCATTGCCAGTACCTCTTGCGGCGTGATGCAATCGGTCAGGTAACGGAAATCAATGGCACGCACCAGTTCTTCGGGTGTCATATCGGTCACCAGTTTCCACAACGGCTTGCCTTCAGCCTTGGCCCACAGATCCCAGACCGCATTGACGACGGCGCCGGTCGCCAGGTGAATTGCGCCCTTGTCGGGGCCGATCCAGCGCAGTTGACTATCGGACGTGATGTGACGCCAGAAGCGCCCCATGTCGGCGCTGATCCAGTCGAGTTTCAAACCGACCAGCAAATGCGCCATCGCCTGAATCGCCGCGCAACAGATTTCATTGCCGCGGCCGATGGTGAAAGTCAGGCCGTGACCTTCTAATCCGGGCTGATCGGTTTCCAGGATGACGTAAGCGGCGGAATAATCGGGATCGGGATTCATGGCATCCGAACCGTCCAGCATTTGCGAGGTAGGGAAACGCACATCGAGTACGCGTACTGATCGAATAGTCGTCATCGTTTGTCTCTTTTTATCGGATTCAAAGTGAGATGGTGCGTTGCCGCTGCTGCCCGAGACCGTCGATACCAAGCCGCATTACCTGCCCGGGGCGCAGATAAACCGGCGGCTTTTGTCCAAGGCCGACGCCGGGTGGCGTCCCGGTCGAAATGACGTCGCCCGGCTGCAAACTCATGAAGCGGCTAAGGTAGCTGATCAGCGCCGGAACCTTGAACACCATGGTCGATGTATTGCCGTTCTGGTAGCGATGACCGTCCACTTCTAAACACATGCCGAGCGCATGCGGGTCGGCGATTTCGTCGCTCGTCACCAGCCATGGTCCGAGCGGCCCGAAGGTATCGCAGCCCTTGCCTTTGTCCCAGGTGCCGCCCAGTTCCAGCTGATACTCGCGCTCTGAAACGTCGTTGATGACGCAGTAGCCGGCCACATGCGACAGCGCTTCGGCTTCGCTGATATAGCGGCCGCCCTTGCCAATCACCACCCCCAGTTCGACTTCCCAATCGGTCTTGAGCGAACCGCGCGGAATCTCGACATCGTCATCGGGGCCAGCAATGGCGCTGGTCCATTTACCGAAGACGACCGGCTCTTTGGGCACATCCAAGCCGGATTCGGCGGCATGATCGGAATAATTCAAACCGATGCAAATGAACTTGCCGACCCCGCCCACACACGGACCAAGGCGCAGATCCTGCTGCGGCGTGCCGGCTACCAGCGGCAAGCTATCCATCTTGAGCGCCCGCAATTTATCCAGCTCTGCCGGGGTCAGGAAATTGCCGCCAATATCGGCCACGACAGCGCTCAGATCGCGCACCCGCCCTTGATGATCCAATACGCCCGGCTGTTCCCGGCCCTTCTCGCCATATCGCAATAACTTCATGAGATCACTTTCTGATGTTGCTTGAGCTTGCTTGAATCGATGTAAATCAACTTGTATCAGTTTGCCCAGCCGCCATCGATCAGATGAATCGCGCCCGTGGTGAACGACGATTCGTCGGACGCCAGATACAGTGCCAAGGCAGCGATTTCCTCGGTCTTACCGATGCGCCCCATCGGCTGTCGCGCGACAAAAGCGGCGCGCACTGCGGCGATATCGACACCTTGCGGGCGCGCCTGCTCGCGTATCCGCACTTCCAACGAAGGCGATTCGACCGTACCCGGGCAGATCGCGTTGCAGCGAATGCCCTTGGCCACAAAGTCCGCCGCCACCGCCTTGGTCAAGCCAATCACCGCGGCCTTGGTGGTGCCGTAGACAAAACGGTTCGGCACGCCCTTGACGCTAGAGGCTGCCGACGACATGTTGATGATCGAGCCGGCGCCCTGCGCCAGCATGCCCGGCAACAGTGCGCGGATCAGGCGATACATTGAAGATACGTTGATACCCCACGAGAAGCGCCAGTCTTCTTCGCTGCAATCGAGGATACTGCCGTGATGAACGTAGCCGGCACAATTGAACAGCACGTCAAAGCCGCTGCCTGAGTGCGCCAGCGCCGCCACGGCCTTGCTGTCGGTGACGTCGAGCAGCCGGATGGTCACCGGGTGGCCGCTGTCGCGGGCAGCGGCGGCAGTGTCGTCCAGCCCAGCCTGACTGATATCGGTCGCCAGCACTTGTGCGCCTTCACGCGCAAACGCCAAGGCGCTGGCACGCCCAATCCCCTGCCCCGCCGCAGTGACCAAAATGCGCTTTCCTTGTAGTCTCATCAAACTGTCTCCGGATACTTGTTATGTTGTCTGGGGCGGCTGGTGGTTTGCTGAAGTTGGCCTGCAGGTCCATTAGCCTATTAGCCTATTGGACTATTGGCCTGCTGGACTATTGGCCCATTGGTCGGACCAATAATAGTGCTTAAATTTTGGCTTTGCAACTAAAAAAGCGAGCTGCTTTAAATCGCTATCTTGTGTGTAAAAAATTATCTGCAACGCCAATCGCGCCGCAGCAATCCATACAGGTCGGTATCCGACACCTCGCCGTTGACCAGCCAACGCTCACGCAGATGTCCTTCTTTGACGAAACCAAGGCGTGTCAGCGTCTTGGCGGATGCGCCATTGCGCGGGTCTATATCAGCCTCAATCCGGCGCAGATTGAAGCGCTCGAAAGCATGCTCGACAAAGGCCGTCAGCGCTTCGTGCATTTAGACGCTGCCCCAATGCGTACGCGCCATTCCGTATCCAAGATCAGCGCGCAAGTTGTGCGCGTCGATTGCGAACAGCATGCAGGTCCCGATGATCTGCTGATCTGCCAAAGTCTGCATCCCGAGCCGACGATAACGTCCCTCCTGATGCGCTACGATATTGTTCGCAATCAACTGATGTGCCGCATCGATTCAAGCCCACGGCACGCTACTCCAGTGGCGCATAACTTCCGGATCAGACACTATGGAGAACAACCCAGCGGCATCGTCTTACCGTAGCGGGCGTAACGTCAGGCTTGGCGTCAGGCGTGGCGTCCGGCTTGGCGTCAATAACGGCGCGGGGATGATGGAGGGCATGCCAAAATTTGGTGGCGGGGGGGGTTAAGTTTGGCAGCCAATTAAACTGCAGCCGCAGCGCAGGATCTGGGCGCCGCTACCCCATACCTCGACCGCCGTCTTTCGCAGTCGCCATCTCGAATAAATCAAAGGCATCGCCATACAAGAAAGATTTCTTGAGCGGCATGCCGTAGTCCGCAGCACAGCCGCAGGCAATCACCTTTTGCTCGCAGTCATGCCTGGTCCTGGCAATGATTGATTCGCTTTTGTCGCCCTTCAGATTTTCGGCAACCCAACAAGTCATCTTCATTCATTCACCTTGAATTCAACTAGTTGCGATCCCGGCTTGCCAGCGTGTGCAGCCGCTGATTGATGCATCAAAATTATTATCAGTGCTGATCGTGTGAATCGGCAAGGACTTTCAACAAAAGCAAAAGGCCTGCAATCATGCAGGCCCTTCTATGGAAACTTGATCCTCTGGCGCTAACGCCGCACCCACAACCTGCGCCAATGACCGGAATGCCATCCCGGATACCGGAGAAATCGGCGTGCTTTAGCCGAAGGTCTCCAGAGCGATCAGCTCGGCCAACGTCTGGCGGCGGCGGATCAGGCGCTGCGTACCGTTCTCTAACAAGACTTCAGCCAGCAAGGGACGGCTGTTGTAGTTGGATGACATCGACGCGCCATAGGCGCCGGTATCGTGCAATACCAGATAGTCGCCAACCCGCGCCGGCGGCAACGGGCGCGGCTCGACGACGCCGCCTTCGAGCTGGGTGAAGACGTCACCGGATTCGCACAGCGGCCCTGCCACCACAGTCGGCCGCGGCGTGACATCTGCTGGCGGCTGGCCTTGATAGATCAGCGAAATGCGGTGATAACTGCCGTACATGGCTGGGCGCATCAGATCATTGAAACCTGTGTCGACCAACACGAAGTGATTGTTGCCGTTGTCCTTGACCGCACGCACCTCGGACAGCAAGGCACCGGCTTCGGCCACCAGGAAACGCCCCGGTTCGATTTCAAGGCGGACCGGATGGCCGAGATGGGCCTCGATCTCCTTACGGGCGGCATCCCACAACGAAAAATAGTGATCGCAGTCGATCCGCGCCCCACCCTCCTGGTACGGAATCGACAAGCCGCCGCCGGCCGACACCGCCTCGATATCGCAATTCAAACGCTTGACCGTATCGACCATGGCCGCGCACACCTGCTGCAGATGGCTGTAATCGACGCCGGAACCGATATGCATGTGCAAGCCAACCAGTGTCAGGCCGTGCTTCTGGATCACTTGCAACGCACGCTCCAGATCGGTATGCCAGATACCGTGCTTGCTGTTTTCGCCGCCGGTATTGGTCTTGGCGCTGTGGCCGTGGCCGAAGCCCGGATTGATGCGCAGCCAGACCCGATGGCCGGGCTTGGCGAGGCCAAGTTGCTCCAGCATGTCGATGGAACCGGCATTGACTTCGATATCCAGTTGGTTCACCCGTGCCAGCGTGGCCTGATCCAGCAAATCAGCGGTGAACACTAGCCCGGCCGGCTCGCCCTGCGGGCTGTATCCGGCCAGCAAGGCGCGCTCTATTTCGCCCAGCGATACCGCATCAACCTGCACGCCTTGCTCGCGCATGAGCTGCAGAATGTGGATATTTGAACAAGCTTTCTGGGCAAAGCGAATGACATCGAAAGCGCGCAACTGCTGGATACGCTCAACAATGGTTTGCGCATCGTAAATCCAAAGCGGCGTGCCATGCTGGCGGGCGAGATCGGGGAAGGTAGCAAGCTGGGCCGGGGTCATGGTGGTTCTCCAGAATAAATAGATAGTTGCGCGTATCTTCCCCCAAAAATAGTATTCAATAAAATATCATTTCTTTCACGCTTCATTCATATACGATATGTGCTGATACCTTTCCTGTTTTCCCGGAGATTTGCAGATGTCCATCACGCTCAGGCATATCGAAGTATTTCGCGCTGTCATGACCGCCGGCAGCGTCACCGGCGCGGCGGCCTTGCTGCGCACCTCGCAGCCGACCGCCAGCCGCGAGCTGGCGCGTTTCGAATCGCTGGTGCGGCTCAAATTGTTTGACCGGGTACGCGGCCGCCTGCTGCCAACCGCCCCGGCCCTGCTGCTGTACGAAGAAGTACGACGCTCGTACCTGGGCCTGGAGCGCATCGTCAGCATGGCCGGTTCGATCCGCCAGTTTGAACATGGACAACTGTCCATCATTTGCCTGCCGACATTTGCACAAACGCTACTACCGGTGGCCTGCCGCCGCTTTCTCGACGATTTCCCGACCGTGGGCCTGAGCATCACGCCACAGGAATCGCCGCTGCTGGAAGAATGGCTGACCTCGCAACGCCACGACATCGGCATCACCGAAACGCTGACAGCGCCGCCTGCGGCAGAGCAACATCTTTTATTTTCAGGGGACATGGTGTGCGTGCTGCCGGATGCGCACCCGCTGCTAGCCAAGCAAAAACTGGCGCCGAAAGATTTTTCCGGACAGAATTTCATCAATCTGGCGAGTCTCGATATCTATCGGCAGCAACTGGATCAGGTATTCGAAGCGCAACACATAGAGCGCCGCATGGCGATTGAGACCGCCAGCGCAGCCTCGGTCTGCGCCATGGTGCGGCAAGGCCTGGGCATCGCCATCGTCAACCCGCTGACGGCGATGGCAGAAGCCGGGCGAGGCTTGCATCTGCGCCGCTTCACTTAATCGGTGCCGTTCACCGTCAGCCTGGTCAGACCGACGCACCGTCCCTCATCAAACCTGGCGGATGCTTTTGCTGAGGTGCTGCGTCAACACTGCCTGACGCTAACGCAAGGCTTAAAAAAGGCGCTACGCGTCAATGCGTGAGGACTGGCGAAAGAATTATTTCAAACGCGATATCTTCTTTTTAGGTGATCGCCGCAGTTTTCAACTCACCTTCATCTTGATCTGAGATTGCTCATAAAAAACGGAGCCGCTGCATGTCAATGCAAACGACTCGGTCTGTTATCGGTCCGCTTCAGCTTCGGGCTTAGTTTGACCAGGTTCGGTTCGGCTCAGTTCAGTGGACGATTCACCTGCATCACCCACAGACGGGCCAGATCAGCCGCGCCGTCGTTACCCTGAACGCTCTTGAATGCCTGGATCGCTTTATCCTTCTGCCCGGCCAACTGATAGGCAATACCGAGATGCAGCCTGGCGTCATCGGCACGCTTGAGATTGCCCTTTTTCAGGCCGTCTTCCATCAACCGCAAGCCTTTGTCGAACTGACCTGCGGTGACCAACGCAAAACCCAGATTGACTTGTCCGGTACCCTCTTTGGCATTCACCGCAGCGGTTTCGCTTTGCGCTATCGACTTTAGATCGTCGCTGGCGGCCTTGCCGGCCTGATCCTGCAAACGCTTCTGTTTGGCGGCATCGGGGCCAGTTCCCAACAATCCGGCCTGGTAGCCTTGATCGAAGATTTTTTTAGCCTCAGCCGGGAAACCCGCGACCAGCGACAACTGCGCCATGTCGGTGAATTCCGCACTGGTTTGCAACTGCACCGTCGCCGCCTTCAAACGATAGGCGTCAAGCACCAGGCGGTCAGAAAATCCTGGCTTGTTCTGAACGCGAACGATCAGATCGAGCCAGTAGTCTTTCTTCGGATAGTAGGTATTGAGTTTTTCCAGCGCAACCTGGTATCCGTCTTTGTCATTGCTCTTGAGCGCGCAACTGACCAACAATTTCAACTCGATTTCGCTAGGCGTCCGTGCGGCACTTTCATCGGCGGCGATAGCCGATTGCAGCTCGCTGGTAGCACGCGGGATGTCGTTGCTCAGATAATACGACTGGATCAGCAAAGTTCTGGTTTGCGGATCGGCGCCGCCCTCTTTCAACGAGCGCGACAACCATGTGATCGCCTGTGGATAGTTCTTGGCGTCGTAATACATATTACCCAGCGCCTGCACCACCTTGGCTTGTTCTGCCGGGGCCAGCCGACCGGAAGCGATCACCGCTGCAAACGATTTGCCAGCCAGTTCGGTTTCGCCTGCACGAGCCGCTGCGGCGCCGCGCATGTGATCGATATTAAAAGTTTCCCATGGTGTCTTGTTGGGGACGGCATCGGTCTCGGCGATCTTCGCCAGCGCCTCTTTGTATTTTTGCTGCTTGATCAACTCCTGCGCTGCCTGCAGCGGCAAACCGACTTCGGCGCGCACTGTCTCGCCTTTCGGCGGCTGTGCGTTATCGGCAGTATCGGCGGCATGGGCAGCCGGAACCAGCCCCAGAGACGGCAGCGTGGCGCTCAGGCCAACGGCGGTCAACAGCACGAGAAGCGGAGCGAAGCGTAATTTGGACATAACTATTCTTTCAATCGAAAACGAAAATAGGCAGGTATCAACCTGCCTATTTTCTGATGCGAAAACAAATACTATCTCTTACTCAATGAACTGCTCGTTACCGACGATACCGATCTTGGTGACGCCCAAGCGTTGCGCCGATGCCATCACGGCAGCGACCGACTTGTACTCCACCAGTTTGTTCGGACGCAGATGCACTTCGTCGATATTACCGCCTGCGACGACAGCCTTCAAACGGCTTTCCAGTTCCGCCCGGTTGGCCAGCGGCGTGCCGTTCCACAACACGGTACCGGCCGCATCGATGTCCACCGTGTCAACCACCGGCAACGCCAATGGCGGAGGCGGATTACCGGTCGGCATGTTGAGCTTGATCGCATGATTCTGGATCGGAATGGTGATGATCAGCATGATGATCAGCACCAGCATGACGTCGATCAACGGCGTCATGTTCATTTCCATCATCGGTTCCGGATCGTTGGCGCTGCCGCCGGATGAACCTACATTCATACCCATAAACTACTCCTCATATTGCAGGGTGAGCACTTGTGCCCGCGTGTCTCGTACTCATCCATCCTTGTGCCATCACGCGCAGACAATACAACGCGCACCCTGCGTCTTTCATATGCCACCGGCATCATCCCGCGCCCACCGGGATCCACATGACGTCGCGTCTTGATACGTAGCGCCTTGACGCCCGGTCCGCAACATGGATCCAGCATTAGCGGGAATGACTGAGTTCTGTAGCGTGGGCGATACAAGCTGCCCGCCCTACAGCCCCGATCAAGGGATTAGTTGCGCGCCGGCGGTTCGGTGATGAAGCCGATCTTGGCAATCCCGGCCCGCTGCGCGGTCAGGATTGCCTTGCCGATGTACTCATACTTGGTCTGCTGATCGCCGCGGATATGCAGTTCCGGTTGCGGAACTTCCACTGCCACTTCTTTCAGCTTGGCCAGCAATATCGCCGTATTCGGCACCAGTTGCTCGTTCCAGAACATGTCGCCTTGCCTATTCACCGCCAGATTGATGTTCTCCGGCTTGGTTTTATAAGGTTCGTCGAACTCGTTCGGCAACTTCACTGGAATCGTATGCGTCACCACCGGAATCGTGATCAGGAAGATGATCAGCAACACCAACATGACGTCCACCAGCGGCGTCGTGTTGATGGTGCCGATCACTTCGTCTTCATCCCCATCGGGAGAACCGAGTGACATCGCCATGATTAGCCAACCTTCTTCTTGATGCTAGCAACCTGACCAGCCTGGCTCGACGACATCACGCCGCTCAGCAGCACCGAGTGCAGGTCGGCGCTGAACGAACGGATTTCTTCCATCGCACTCTTGTTGCGGCGAACCAGCCAGTTGTAACCCAACACCGCCGGCACCGCCACTGCCAGACCGATTGCAGTCATGATCAGCGCTTCACCCACTGGACCGGCAACTTTATCGATCGACGCCTGACCAGCGATACCGATTGCTGTCAGCGCGTGGTAAATACCCCAGACGGTACCGAACAGACCAACGAACGGCGCCGTAGAACCAACGGTTGCCAGGAATGCCAGACCGTCTTGCAGGCGGCTTTGCACTTTTTCTACCGAACGCTGGATCGACATGGTGACCCAGGTGTTCAGGTCGATCTGTTCGAGCAATGCGCCGTCATGATGCTCGGTCGACGTTGCACCGTTTTGAGCGATAAAGCGGTAAGCGCTGTTTGGCTTCAGGCTGGCGATACCAGCTTCAACCGTGGCCGCTTTCCAGAATGTTTGCTTGGCGTTTTTAGCCTGGCCCATCAGTTTGACTTGCTCGATGAGCTTGGTGATGATGATGTACCAGCTGCCCATGGACATCAGCACCAGGATGATCAGTGTGCCGCGTGCAACGAAGTCGCCGCCTTTCCACAGGGCGTCCAGGCCGTATGGGTTGTCCACGGTTTCGTGATCGGCAGGCGCCGGTGGCGGTGTTGGCGTGTCCGCCAGCGATGCGGCCGCTGTATCAGCAGCTTTTGGCGCATCAGCAGCCGGAGCGGAAGCGGCAGCAGAAGCTGCCGCCGGAGTTTGAGCGATTGCGGCCAGCGGCGAGATCGTCACGGCGGAGATCATCAGGGCAGCAGCCAGGGCGGATAAGCGATTACGAGTGATAGACATACTAATACTCCAAATTTGATAAATTAGATTGCTGAGATAACGAGGGTGTGCTGGATTTTGTGTAAACGGAATTTCGTTTAATTCGGCTTCATCCGTTCTTCAAACTGGATAGTGAAGCGGTTAAGTGCTCCCTTCCAGTCCCGCAATGGCATCGTCCACTTCTTG
>NZ_JBIIVN010000055.1:0-14411 GCF_044339385.1 Collimonas sp.
TTCGGCGCAATGGACGTGCTGTGTACCGACAAGACCGGTACCCTGACCCAGGACAAGATTTTCCTGGAGCGCCACACCAACATCCTCGGTGAGCAGGACGATCTGGTGCTGGAATACGCTTACCTCAACAGCCATTACCAAACCGGCCTGAAAAACCTGCTCGATGTCGCCGTGCTGGAACACGCTGAATTGCAACGCGAAATGGCGCTGGCTTCGGCTTATCGCAAGGTCGATGAAATCCCGTTCGACTTCCAGCGCCGCCGCATGTCGGTGGTAGTCAGCGAACGCGAAGACCATCATGAACTGATCTGCAAAGGTGCGGTTGAGGAAATCGTTTCGGTTTGTACCCACGCCCGCCAAAATGGCGAGGTGGTGCCGTTTACCAAGGAACTGCTGCAAGAAATCTACGAAACCACATCCAGCCTGAATGCCGAAGGCTTGCGCGTGGTGGCAGTGGCGGCCAAGGATCTGCCGCCGACCAAGGAAGTCTATGGCGTCGCCGATGAAAGCGATCTGGTGCTGATCGGCTATATCGCCTTTCTTGATCCACCGAAGGAGTCCACCAAACCGGCGCTGGACGCACTGAAGCAACACGGCATCACCGTCAAGATTCTGACCGGCGACAACGAGCTGGTAACGGCCAAGATCTGTCGCCAGGTCGGCCTGGCGGTAGACGGTATGTTGCTCGGTAACGATGTCGAAAAAATGAGCGACGCTGACCTCGCGGTGGCAGTCGCCACCGCCACCGTGTTCGCCAAGCTCAGTCCAACCCACAAAGAGCGTATCGTGCGGGTGCTGCACGACAAAGGCCACGTCGTGGGCTTCATGGGCGACGGCATCAACGATGCGCCGGCGCTGCGCGCTGCCGACATCGGCATCTCAGTCGATACCGCAGTCGATATCGCCAAGGAAGCCGCCGATATCATCTTGCTGGAAAAAAGCCTGATGGTGCTGGAAGAAGGCGTGCTGGAAGGCCGCAAGACCTTCGCCAACATGCTGAAGTACATCAAGATGACCGCCAGCTCCAACTTCGGCAACGTGTTCTCGGTGCTGGTGGCCAGCGCCTTCCTGCCGTTCTTGCCGATGCTGCCGTTGCATCTGCTGGTGCAGAATCTGCTGTACGATATCTCGCAGATCACTATCCCTTTCGATAACGTCGACAAGGAATTCCTGGAAAAGCCGCAGCGCTGGAACGCCAGCGAAATCGGCCGCTTCATGGTGTTCTTCGGCCCGATCAGCTCGATTTTCGACATCACTACCTTTGCCCTGATGTGGTATGTCTTTGGCGCCAATACACCGGAACATCAAACCCTGTTCCAGTCCGGCTGGTTCATCGAAGGCTTGCTGTCGCAAACCCTGATCGTGCACATGATCCGTACCCGCAAGATTCCATTCTTCCAGAGCCGTGCGTCGTGGGCCTTGCTGAGCATGACCATCATCATCATGCTGGTCGGTATCCTGCTGCCGATGTCGCCGCTGGCGCATTACTTCAAGTTACAGGCGCTGCCGCTGACGTACTTCCCGTGGCTGCTACTGATCCTGATGGCGTATGCAGTGCTGACGCAAACCATGAAGGGCTGGTATGCCCGCCGCTATGGCTGGCAATAACTGGCACTGGCACCGGCACCGGCACTGGCACTGGCACTGGCAGTAACCCAGCCGCGCTAGCGATACAACGGGAGCGCATCTCCGAATCGAGGCTTCCGCCAGCGTAATAAAAAAGCCAATCGTCATCGATTGGCTTTTTTTACGACTACCGGCCGGCAGAACAATCTTTAAGCGACAAGACCGGCAGCGATATTGATCAACAAACCCAGAATCGCGGAATTGAAAAGAAAGGTCAGTACCGATTGCATCAGCACGATCTTGCGCATCGGCCGCGTCATGATGCTGACATCGGAGGTCTGTACCGCGACAGCCATGGTGAAAGAGAAATACAAAAAATCCCAGTAATCGGGATTCTTCTCGTCGTCAGGAAAACGCAGCGGCAACTTATCGATTGTGCAGGCATAGAACAGCCGCGCATAGTGCAGCGCGAAGATGGTGCCGAGCAAGAACCAGGAACCCAGCACCGTCATCCCGGTGAACAAATAACGCAGCTCTTTTGACCCCGGCAAGAAGTCTTTTGCCTGCGTTAATCCGAGCACCACAGCGCCGATGCTGGAGACCGCAGCGATGCAGATCAGGATCAGGATCGTGGTGTCGTTCTCATCCTCCACGGCGGCACGCAATTTGACCTGCGTGCAATTGGCGCGGCTCATCATCCACCACAGCATGACCAGGTAGGACCATACGCCGGCATTCCAGCCGATCAGCGCGCGGGTCAGATGGGAGCCTATCGGGAAAATGAGCCAAGCTGCCAAGCCCATCAGCAGCCCAATCATCAGACGCGGATGAGTATGAAACACAAGACGACTTATGCGCATGGTTAGGGTGTCCTTGGTTGACTGCGATACCGATTGCCGGGCGCGGCCGCAGAAAAGCCGTTATGCGGGTTTTCCATGCGCTAGCATATGACAACTATGGCATTTCGTGTTGCACGATGCCATGACGTTGCAGGCGATAAAAATATCGGATGCGTCGGACGTATCGCATATGCCGCATTCCGCGTGGCGGTTACCCCACCCTGCTGCTTGCCAATAAAAATGCCGTTCGATTTTCACCGAACGGCATGACAGCACAGCACACTTATGCCTCGGATGGCTTCAACTCGGCCGCAACGGGATGCGCCGCCGCAACATGCTTCTTCTTGAACTTATTCGATGTCCATACCAGCAAGTCGTCCACACACGTGAACACCACCGGAATCACCAGCAAGCTCAGGAAAGTCGAAGTCACCAGCCCGCCTATCACAGCAATCGCCATCGGCCCGCGGAAACTGCTGTCTGCTCCCCAGCCAATCGCAATCGGCTGGGCGCGCTTGTGGCAGGCGTCCATCAAGGCTTCGAAGCGGTTCAGGCCGTGATCGCGGCGGGCGACGATGGCGTATTCAACCAACAGAATCGAATTCTTGACCGCAATCCCCATCAGCATTAGCAAGCCGATCAGCGATGGCATCGAAAACGAATTGCGGGTGATCAACAGCGCTGCGAAAGCCCTGCCGATCGACAACGGCAGCGCTGCCAGAATCGTCACCGGTTGCAGGAAGCCCTTGAACAGCAACACCAGCACCATGTAGACGCACAGCACGCCGGTCAGCATCGCCAGGCCGAAACCTGAGAATAGTTCCTTCATCACCTCGGCATCGCCCAGCGCGCCGCGCTTGACGTTCGGCGGCAGGTTTTTCAGGTTTGGCAACTGGTTGACCTTGGCTAGCACCTCGCCCAGTTCATGGCCGTTCAGTTCGACGTGGATGATGACGCGGCGGTTGCAGTCAATGCGGTCGATACGCGCCGGGCCACTGTCGAAGCGGATATCGGCCACGGAGTTCAACGGCACATTACCCTTCTTGCCTGGCACCGACAGACGTTCCAGCACGCTGATGTCCTGGCGTGCCGTTTCCAGCAGGCGCACCCTGATCGGTATCTGACGTTCCGGCAGATTAAGCTTGGCCAACGATTGATTGTAATCGCCGGCAGTTGCCACCCGCAGGGTTTCACCGATGGCAGAGGCCGTCACGCCAAGATCAGCAGCTTTAGCGAAATTCGGCGTCACAATGATTTCCGGCCGCACCAGACTAATGCTGGAGATGATGTTGCCCAGGCCCGGAATCGTGCGAATCTCACGCTCCACGGCTTGCGTCACTGCGGTCAGTGCTTGCGGATTGTCACCGGACAGCAGCAGCTGCAATTCTTCGCCATTGCCGCCGGCGCCCACCGTCACCCGCACCCCGGGCAATTGGCTGAGCGCTTCGCGTAATGCGGTATCCACCTCGGTCTGGCTACGTTTGCGCTGCGGCCGGTCTTTCAGCAGGACAGTCAATTTAGAACGCCGCGCTTCGTCGCCACCGATGGCGCTGTAGACGTGTTCAACGTCTTTGTTTTGCATGATCAGACGCCGTGCCTGCTCGGCGCTTGCCTCGGTGTCGGCCAGCACGCTGCCTGGCGGCAGTTCCAGCGAAACCTGCGTCTGGCCGCGGTCACCCGGCGGGATAAAGCCGGTAGACAGGAATGGAATCATGGCCAGCGAAGCGGCAAAAAAGACGGCCGCCATCGCCATCGTTTTCACCCGATGATGCAAGCACCAGGACGCAATCGCCAGATAACCATGCATCAGGCGGCTGTCTTTTTTTGCATGAACAATTGGCTTCAGCAGATAAGCTGCCATCATCGGCGTCAGTAACCGCGCAACCACCAGCGATGCCGTCACGGCGATGGCGGCGGTCCAGCCAAACTGCTTGAAGTATTTGCCGACGATGCCACTCATGAATGCCGTCGGCAGAAACACTGCGACCAGCGTGAAAGTGGTGGCAACTACCGCCAAGCCAATTTCATCGGCGGCTTCCAGCGCGGCTTGATAGGCGCTTTTTCCCATGCGCAGATGGCGCACGATGTTCTCGATTTCGACAATCGCATCGTCAACCAGTATTCCGATCACCAGCGCCAGCGACAGCAAGGTGACACCGTTAAGCGAGAAGCCGAGGAAATCCATCACCAGGAAGGTCGGGATGATGGATAACGGCAGCGCCGCAGCGGCCACCAGCGTGGCGCGCCAGTCGCGCAGGAACACCCAGACTACCAGCACCGCCAGCAGTGCCCCCCCTCGTACAATAGCGACATCGAACCTTGGTAATTCTCCTGCACCGCGTCAACGTCGTTGAACGCCTCCTCGATCTTTACATGCTTCTCTTTTTGAGTCAGTTCGCCAATCGCTTTGCGCACTGCCTGGGCCACCGTGAGTTCGCTGACCCCCTTGCTGCGCGTGATGTCAAAACCGACTACCGGCTTGCCGTCAAGTAGCGTAATCGCCGTGCGTTCGCCGATGCCGTCGGACACCTTGGCGACCTGATCGAGACGAATGATGTGACCATCCGGCAAGGCCATTTGCAATGCCGCGACTTCAGCCACGTTGCCGACGGTGCCGATGGTGCGCACCGACTGGCGCGCACCGCTGATATCGGCCTTGCCGCCCGGCGACTCCTGCTGCACGCGCTGCAACTGGCGCGAAATATCCGCTGCCGAAACATTCAGCGCCGCCATCCGCACCGGATCGAGCTCTACCAATACCTCGCGGTTGACGCCGCCAATACGCGATATCCGGCCAACCCCAGGAACCGACAACAAGGACTTAGAAACCGTATTGTCGACAAACCAGGACAATGCTTCTTCATCGAGTTGATCCGACTTGACCGTATAGGTGAGGATTGGCTGGCCAGAAGTGGTGGCCTTGGAATACACCGGATCGCGCACATCCACCGGTAAATCGCTGCGGATGCGGTTGACGGCGTCGTGCACATCGTCCATCGCCTCCTGCAAATCCTTCTCCAGGCGGAATTCGATGGTGGTATCGACCACACCATCATTGATGGTGGTGCAAATGTGGCGGATATCGGTAATGCTGGCGACCGAATTTTCAATCTTGCGAGCAACCTCGGTTTCGAGTTGCGACGGTGAGGCCCCGGGCAAGCTGGTGGTCACCGTAATGAACGGAAATTCGATATCGGGAGCGTCCTGCACTTTCATGCTTTTGAAACTCTTCAGGCCCAAGACGGTGAGCATGACGAACAGCAGAATGGCCGGGACCGGATGCTTGATCGAAAGAGCGGAAAAATTCATGGCGGCCTCTCGCTTACTTCATCACCAGCGGCGCGGCGCTGGCCACGGCTGGCTTGGCTGCCGGTTGGGCTGCGGGCGCGGTTTCCGGTTTCGCCGCTGCGGCAGGCGCGACGCTTACGGTATCACCATCGGCCAGGAATCCGGCCCCCTGCGCGACCAGCGTCATATCCTTGGTGATGCGGCTGGCACCGTTGGTCACTTCAATGCGGCCACCGATACGGCGGCCCAGGGTAATTTTGGTTTGCGTGACTTTATCGTCCTTGCCAAGCTGATACACGTAGCTGAAACCGTCACGCATCACCACCGCGCTCTGCGGCAGAGTCAATGCCTCAGCGTGTCCCAGCAAGAATTCGCCGGTGCCAAACATGCCGGCATGGGCGTTGCCTGGCGCTGGCAGATCGGCATAGACCAGCGCGTTACGGGTCAGCGGATCGGCTGTCGGCGCGATCATGCGAACCTTGCCCGCCACCGTGACACCGTTGGTGACATGCAATTTAACTGCCTGCCCGGGCTTGATCTGCTGCAGATCGGCGGCATTCACTTCAGCGCGCCACTCCAGGCGATTCTGGCGAATCAACCGAAACAGCTCCTGCCCTTGCGACGCCACCGCACCCACGGTTGCAGTGCGCGAAGAAATCACGCCGTCGTCGGGCGCGACCACCTGGGTCTGACGCAAGCGGATCTGCTGCATATCCAGACTGGCCTGGGCCGACATCAAACGTGCCTTGGTGCTGCGTTCGGCAATCTAATATTGTGCGCTCTGCTGCGCGCTTAACGCGCCGCTGTTGGCTAATGTCCGCGCACGCTCGGCGTTCGATTGCGCCTCTGCCAAGGCGGCGCGCGCCTCCTCGACCGCGGCTTTCTGTTGCGCCACTTGCGCGGCGACGCTTTCGTCAGTGAAGCGCGCCAGCACCTGGCCGCGCTTGACGACATCGCCGACATTGACGCGCACTTCCGCTAACCGGATCCCGCCCAGTTCGCTGCCGACGATTGCCTCTTGCCAGGCCGCGATGCTGCCGTTGGCGGTAAACGATATCGGCCAGTCCGTGCTTTGCGGCGTGGTGGTGGTGACGGTCAGCGACGCCTTCGGTTTAGCATCGGCACTGCCGATATTCTTGTCTGTTGTCTTGGCGTGATTCGCGGTGACGGCCCACACCCCGATCGCCCCCAATACAACGATGGCCCCGACCGATGCTGCCTGTTTTTTAGATGGCTTTTTCATAAAAATAGTCTTTTTGCTTGTCTGGTATTACGAACGAACGGATGGAGATGTCGCGACAGGCACTACAGATAGACTGGCGTCTTGCTGCCAACCTCCCCCAATGCTTTGTACAATGCGATCCAGGCATTGACGTGATCGCGCTGCACGCTGATCACCGTTTGCTGGGCCGCCAGGAAAGTACGGCGAGCATCTTCCAGTTCAAACAGGCTGCCGCTGCCGGCCTTGAATTTGTCGTCGTTGGCGCGATAGTGGCTTTCATAATTACGGGACGCCTCAGCGGCATCGGCTTCGCGTCGCGCCGCCGCATCCAGGTGCGCCAGCGCCTCTTCGATTTCTCGCACCGCGCCGCGCACCTGTAACTGGTAAGCGGCATATGCTTCGTCATAGCGCGCCTGCGCCAGATCGACCGCGGCTCGGCGGCGGCCGCCATCCAATAGCGGCAGGCTGACAGAGGGACCGAACGACCAGGTGTTGGAACGGCTATTCTGGCCGTCGTAGCGCAAGCCGCCGACGCCGATGCTGCCGATCAATGAAATCTTCGGATAACGGTCGGCCTGCGCCACATTGATCTCGGCGCTGGCAGCAGCCAGAGTGCGCTCAGCGACGGCGATATCGGGACGCTGCGAGATGGCCTGCGCCGGGATGCCGTCGACACCGATGCTGCGCGGCTGCGGCAAGCGATTACTGACGCCGAGCCTGACACGCAAAGCCGGTTCCGGGATATCGGTCAGGGCCACCAGCGCCTTGACGTGAAGATCGCATTCGGCGCGTTGCACGATCAGCTTTTGCCGGGCATCTGCGGTCGAGGCGTTGATCAGCGCGCCATCGGCCGGTGCGGTAAACCCGGCCTTGATCTTGAGCGCGGTCAGTTGTGCGGTTTGCTCACGCGAGGTCAGATCTTGTGCCAGCATCGCTGCGCTGGCTTCGCAAGTGCGGTAGTTGACCAGCGTGCTGCCAACCTCTGCCGCCAGCGACACCCGGGTGCCGTACCAGGCGGCATTGCTGGCAACCAGGCGCGCATCGGCGGCATCAATCGCTTTGCGTTTGCCGCCGAACAGATCGAGTTCCCAACTGGCGTCGAACGTGGCGCTGTTGCTGGTGGCGACAAACGCGGCTTCACCGCTGAACGATCTGCTACGCTGCTGGCATTCGCTGCCAGCGTCGGATATACAGTGCTGCCGGCAGCAGCGGCCTTGGCGCGCGCTTGCGCAATGCGCGCCAAGGCCTGCGCCAGCGTTGGATTACTAGCCTCGACGGCGGCTACCAACTCCGCCACCAGAGGATCGTCAAATTGCGACCACCAACGCGTCAGGTCGCTCATGCCGGCATCGGTTGCCGCAGGTGTCGGCAAGTTGCTCTGGAACTCTGGCAACACAGCTTTCGATGAGATTGCCGGCGTGGGTACCTCATAGGTGGGCCCAACGACACAACCGGCAATCGCGCACAGCAGGGGTACGCTGCCGAGAATCTTCAGTACACGCATCTTTCTCCCTTCATTATTTAGATTTTTTGTAGCGCCCAAATCGGCTTCCTTATTTACTATTTACCATTCGCTATTTTCTGTTGCTCTTGACCGTATATGACTTACCCTGCCAACCCCTGTCCCACCGCCGCCCACTCTGCCGATCATTGCCGGCTAAAGTGCGTGTCGCCACTGTAATGCGAGAAATTGCCGTTTGGCATGAAATTGCGACGGCCTGTAGCATGCGTGGGATAAATTGACAAAAAACGGGGGTGGAATGCCAGCAGACGACGGCAGCTGATTTAGGCTAAAAAATGACGAAAATTTATCTTTTAACAATAGTGCTGCGCCAGAAATATAAAACTTCCCACACGGGAATCATAACTTGCTCCATCGCTTTTTAGTCACCACGTGGCTGCGCCAGGCCGACAAAAAAAGAGAAGCAAAAAGGCTCGCCACGACGCTTGATAAGTGGAGGAGATTGGGAGGGCATTGGGGATTGGGCATTGAGCAACGGATGCCACCGCCGAGAGCAGTAGCGGCAACAATAACCGAGGTATCGGCGTGAGCACTGCCGGCAAGCTATTGGGCGTCTGCGCTGGCGTCAATTTCAATGTCTGATCAACGCTGATGGCAAGCGGCGCTAAATTAGTTTTGCATGTCGGCTTGAAAAATCGACAGAGCGTCCCTATACTTAGCACTCGTCAGGAGAGAGTGCTAACAATCTCCTCGAACTTACTAGCGACTGTGCGGCGCATATATATAGCAAAGCAAGACAGTGGTGCTTTGCTGCGATGTTGCCGCAAATACAAATAACCTGTTGAATCTAAAGGAGTCACATATGAATCTTCGTCCTTTGCACGACCGCGTCATCGTCAAGCGTCTCGACCAAGAAACTAAAACTGCATCGGGTATCGTGCTGCCGGAAGCGGCTGCCGAAAAACCAGATCAAGGTGAAGTTCTGGCCGTAGGTAACGGCAAGATTCTGGAAAACGGCAATATCCGTGCTCTGGCCGTCAAGGTTGGTGATCGCGTTCTGTTCGGCAAGTACTCGGGCCAGGCTGTCAAGATCGACGGCAATGAGCTGCTGGTGATGCGCGAAGAAGACCTGTTTGCCGTAGTCGAAGGCAAGTAATTCCGGTCAAACCGGAATTCTCTGATTGGCCGGCGCCCAGCGCTTCCGATCAGCTCCGTACACTACACAATTGAATTCAACGTATTCAGGAGAATAAAACATGGCAGCAAAACAAGTAATTTTCGGTGATGATGCACGCGCCAAGATCGTCAACGGCGTCAACATCCTGACTAACGCAGTCAAGGTAACCCTGGGTCCTAAGGGCCGTAACGTGGTTCTGGAGCGTAGCTTCGGCGCGCCAACCGTGACCAAGGACGGGGTTTCGGTTGCTAAGGAAATCGAACTGAAAGACAAGCTGGAGAACATGGGCGCGCAGCTGGTGAAAGAAGTCGCTTCCAAGACTTCCGACAACACCGGTGACGGTACTACTACCGCTACCGTGCTGGCGCAAGCTATCGTTCGCGAAGGCTTCAAGTACGTTGCCGCCGGTTTCAACCCAACCGATCTGAAGCGCGGTATCGACAAAGCTGTTGTCGCCATCGTTTCTGAAATCAAGACGCTGTCGAAGCCAACCACCACTAGCAAGGAAATCGCCCAGGTTGGTTCGATCTCCGCTAACTCCGACACCGATATCGGTGAAATCATTGCCAAGGCAATGGATAAGGTCGGCAAGGAAGGCGTGATCACTGTTGAAGATGGCAAGTCGTTGGAAAACGAACTGGACATCGTCGAAGGTATGCAATTCGACCGTGGCTATCTGTCGCCATACTTCATCAACAACCAGGAAAAGCAAGTTGTTGCTCTGGAAAACCCGTTCGTCCTGTTGTTCGACAAGAAAGTATCGAACATCCGTGACCTGCTGCCCATCCTGGAACAAGTCGCCAAGGCCGGCCGTCCACTGCTGATCATTGCAGAAGACGTCGAAGGCGAAGCACTGGCTACTCTGGTTGTCAACAACATCCGCGGCATCCTGAAGACCGCAGCGGTCAAGGCTCCAGGCTTTGGCGACCGTCGTAAAGCCATGCTGGAAGACATCGCTATTCTGACCGGCGGCCAAGTGATCGCTGAAGAAGTCGGCCTGACTCTGGAAAAAGCCACTCTGGCTGAACTGGGCCAAGCCAAGCGTATCGAAATCAGCAAGGAAAACACCACCATCATCGACGGTGCTGGCGAAGCCATCACTATCGAAGCACGCGTCAAGCAAATCCGTGCGCAGATCGAAGAAGCAACTTCGGACTACGACCGTGAAAAACTGCAAGAACGCGTTGCCAAGCTGGCCGGCGGCGTTGCGCTGATCCGCGTTGGTGCTGCAACTGAAGTTGAAATGAAAGAAAAGAAAGCACGCGTTGAAGACGCTCTGCACGCTACCCGTGCAGCAGTGGAAGAAGGCGTTGTGCCCGGCGGCGGCGTAGCATTCCTGCGCGCACGTGCTAACGTCAAGGATCTGAAAGGCGACAACGCCGACCAGGAAGCCGGTATCAAGATCGTGCTGCGCGCGATCGAAGAGCCTCTGCGTCAAATCGTATTCAACGCTGGCGACGAGCCATCGGTTGTGATCAACGCAGTCTTGGCTGGCAAGGGTAACTACGGTTACAACGCTGCCAACGGCACCTACGGCGACCTGGTTGAACTGGGCGTTCTGGATCCAGCCAAGGTTACCCGTTCGGCATTGCAAAACGCCGCTTCGGTTGCCGGTCTGATCCTGACTACCGATGCGATGATCGCTGAACTACCAGAAGACAAGTCGACTGGCGGCATGCCAGGCGGCATGGGTGGTATGGGCGGCATGGACGGCATGATGTAATGTTCATGGACCGGAAGCTTCCGGTCCTGACAAAGCATTTGTTGTCATGCTTCGAAAAGCCTGCGATGGATAACCATCGCAGGCTTTTTTACGCTGCAACCAGAAGTCTCCGCAGTCGAGCCAATCGGTGAAACATTCAATAGGGTCAGCGTCGAATTTTTGGCGATCGGGCAACGCCTCCGCAACACTTAATGCCCTGCCCCTGTTTAATTCTTGCGTACGTGAATACGTGGATACGTGAATCTCAAATTGTGATTAAAAACAGATACGTAATTTGATATGCAAAAAGGTAATAAAAGCATGTCCAAATATTCCTTCCCATGCACAACAAAGGCTTATAGAATAAGCACCTGCAAAAAAACCATAACGGCGGCGAGATTGTTGAAATTTATGCAATCAGCTGCCTTTTTTCATTCTGAAATGATAGAAATCAAAGCAGTTACCCAACGCTTCAATGGCGCACGCGGTCCGGTAGATGCGGTCCGCAACGTCAACCTGACGATACGCAAGGGCGAGATCTTCGGCATCATCGGCCGTAGCGGTGCTGGCAAGAGTACGCTGGTGCGCAGCCTCAACCTGTTGAACCGCCCTACTTCCGGCAATATCATCGTCGACGGCAAGGACATGACAGCGTTGAACGCCGAGCAATTGCGTGCGGCGCGGCGCGAAATCGGCATGATTTTCCAGCACTTTAACCTGTTGTCGTCGCGCACTGTCTACGACAATATCGCGTTGCCGCTGGAACTGGCCGGCATGTCGAAAAACGCCATCGCAGAAAAAGTCACGCCATTGCTGGAACTGGTCGGCCTGAGCGCGCTGAAGGATAGCTATCCGGCGCAAATCAGCGGCGGCCAGAAACAACGTGTCGGTATTGCCCGGGCGCTGGCCAACGACCCGAAAGTCTTGCTGTCCGACGAGGCTACTTCGGCCCTGGATCCGGAAACGACACGTTCGATTCTGGAACTGCTGCGCAAGATCAATCGCGAGCTGGGCCTGACCATCGTCCTGATCACCCATCAGATGGAAGTGATCAAGATGATCTGCGACCGCATGGCGGTCATGGAAAGCGGCGAAGTCATCGAGCAAGGAGAAGTGCTGGAACTGTTCCGCGCGCCCAAGCATGAAGTAACGCGCGCGCTGATTGGCGATGTGATTGCCCAGGAACTACCGCAAGGGGTGCTGCAGCGCTTGCGTGCGCGGCTGGCGCAGAGCGACGCCGGCAGCGGCACGGATCATCTGTTCCGCTTTGCGTTTACCGGCTCAGGCGTTGACCAGCCATTGTTGTCGAAAGCGGTGCACAAGTTCGATCTGGATTTCAACATCCTGCATGGCCAGATCGATGAGATACAGGGCCAGGCTTTTGGCTCGCTGGCGATTCTGGCTAACGGCACCCGCGAAAATATCGAGGCCGCGATGGCTTATCTGACGGCGCAGGGCGTCACTGTAGAGGAGCTTAACCATGTCATCTGAAATGTTTGATCTATTTTTCTCGTCGTTCGGCGAAACCCTGATGATGGTTGGTATCCCAGGCATTCTCGGCGCCCTGTTCGGCGTGCCGCTCGGGATCGTATTGCACCTGACCGGCCGCGACGGCATCCTGCCGCATCCGATTTTCAATCGGATTGCCGGTCTGATCGTCAATGCAGTACGCTCGACGCCTTTCATTATTCTGTTGGTGGCGGTGATTCCATTTACCCGCTTCTTCGTCGGCACCTCGATCGGTACTGCAGCCGCCATCGTGCCGCTGACGATCGCCTCGGCGCCATTCATTGCGCGACTGGTGGAAACCGCATTGCGTGAGGTGGAGCGCGGCCTGATTGAAGCGGCGCAGGCGATGGGCGCTACCACCTGGCAAATTGTCTACAAGGTATTGGTGCCGGAGGCTTTCGCTGGCATCGTCGCCGGCCTGACGATTACCTTTGTGAGCCTGGTCGGTTATTCGGCGATGGCCGGTGCCATCGGTGGCGGCGGACTTGGCGATTTGGGCATCCGCTACGGCTATCAGCGCTTCCTGCCGGAAGTGATGGCGATGGTGGCGCTGGTTCTGATCGTCTTCGTGCAGTTGGTACAGACGCTGGGTGATGTACTGGTACGCAACTTGAGTCACCGTTGATTTTTTGGGTTCAGATCGGACTCATCATGATTTTTGAAAGGTAGAAAATGAATCGTCGTCAATTAGTGAATTTTTTCGCCGGCCTGGGCGTGCTGGCCAGCCTGGGTGCCACTGCTCCTGTGTTGGCGCAGGACAAACCGATCAAGATCGGCGCCACTGGCGGCCCGCACGCGCAAATCCTGGAAGTGGTCAAGAAAGTCGCTGCCAAGGATGGCCTGAATATCCAGATCGTCGAATTCAGCGGTTATGTGCAGCCCAACGCCGCACTGGCTGCAGGCGATCTGGATGCCAACAGCTACCAGCATCTGCCTTACCTGGAGGCGCAAATCAAAGATCGCGGCTACAAGCTGACCAACATCGGCTACACCATCACTTTCCCGATGGGCGTGTACTCGAAGAAAGTCAAATCCTTGAAGGATCTGAAAAATGGTGCCAGCATCGGCATACCTAACGATCCAACCAACGGTGGCCGCGCATTGCTGTTGCTGCAGACGCAGGGCTTGTTGAAACTGAAAGCCGATGCCGGCCTGAAAGCGACGCCGCTAGACATCGCGGACAATCCGAAGAAGCTGAAGATCGTTGAAATCGATGCAGCACAATTACCGCGTTCGCTGGATGACCTGGATGCGGCGGCTATCAACGGCAATTATGCGGAATCGGCCGGCCTTGATCCAACCAAGGATGGTATCGCCATCGAGAATGCCAAGGGCCCTTACGCAAATGTGATCGCAATCCGTAGCGCAGACAAGGATAAGCCTTGGGTCGCCAAACTGCTCAAGGCTTACCATAGCCCGGAAGTCAAACAATATGTAGCAACGCAATTCAAGGGCTCGGTGATTCCGTCCTGGTAAATCGCAGATACCAAAATCAAACAGCCCGCGCCAGTAAATGCAGCGCGGGGAGGATGTAATTAGTTTTGTGTAAACGGTCATTTGGCAGCACACTGCCACCATAGAGGAAAAAATGACCTACGTAAAACGCACCAAACGGGCCAAGCCCGATCCTGAGTTGGTCAAGCTGG
>NZ_JBIIVN010000056.1:0-14244 GCF_044339385.1 Collimonas sp.
AAAAAGGAGTGCTTCAACACCAACTGTTTGATAGACTTATCCACAGCTACTAACTCAAAACGCAGCGACCAGCCCTGGGTCACATTTCGATCAGCAGGCTGGGTCAAGATTCAATCAGCGCCAACAATCTGCACAACCGAATGCCGTTCAGTCTTCACTGAACGGCATTTTTATTTGCTAAAACCGGCAAGGTGGGTAGAAAATCACGCCCATAAAAAACGACTCGCTCGCAATAGCGGGCAAGTCGTTGTATGTATCGAGGATAGTCCCGCTACGCTTCGAAGATGCGGTGAACAACCGCATCTGTTACCGATAAAGGAGAAGACTCCCGGAACCCAGTCCTATCTGGAAAGTGGCCCCGGCGAAAGGTGAATCTACTCTTGTATCGGTACTCGTAACGAGGTCGCGACGATGATGCAACTCCAGAAAAAACCATGCGCACAGCATACGCTGCGACAGCACATCAGGAGAAAATCAAGGCAGGATTTTTTACTGAAAGGGTAAGAAAGATTTCATCATCTTCCTTACCTGGAATGTGGAGCGGGAGAAGAGTCTCGAACTCTCGACCTCAACCTTGGCAAGGTTGCGCTCTACCAACTGAGCTACTCCCGCGTATGGAGTCTGGAGGCGGGGGTCGGGATCGAACCGGCGTAAACGGCTTTGCAGGCCGCTGCATAACCACTTTGCTACCCCGCCAGGGGTGTTATACCTACCGCAAAATCAAAGCAATACTGGCTAAACTATACTGTCAACCAACACGATCAGCTACTGACTTCACATAAAAAAAGGAAGCTTGTTCCAGCTTCCTTTTTTGAATCTGGAGCGGGAGAAGAGTCTCGAACTCTCGACCTCAACCTTGGCAAGGTTGCGCTCTACCAACTGAGCTACTCCCGCATGAGTTATTACCACACTTACTTCTGAAGTTTTTTTTTGCTTCATCAACTACAGAGACCACATTATGGTTGTTCCACAGACTTTGTCAACAATTTCAAAAACTATTTATCAAATATTTTTTGAACCACTGACTTTTACTTTACTGCTTGTTACTTTCTTTGGCTGCGGTGCTTTCTTTGATCAAAGGCCAGGCTTTACGTAAATAGTAAAACATCGACCAGACCGTCAACACTGCAGCAACCAGCAACAGCACCTGCCCCCAGAAACGGGTATCGACGCCTAACAGGTCGCCATGATACAACAACATTGGGATCGCCACCATCTGTGCAGTAGTTTTAATTTTTCCGATGGAGCTGACGGCCACCGATTTCGAAGCGCCGATCTGCGCCATCCACTCGCGCAACGCACTGATTGCGATCTCGCGGCCGATGATGACAAACGCAATGATCGGATCAACCCGCCCCAAATGCACCAGCACCAGCAAGGCGCCGGCGACCATCAGCTTGTCGGCGACCGGATCAAGGAAGGCACCAAATGCCGAGGTCTGATTCCAGCGTCGCGCCAGAAAGCCGTCAAACCAATCGGTCACTGCCGCCACAATAAATACAATCGTCGATGCCAAGCCTAATTGCAATGTCGAAAAACCGAGATGAGGAAAAATATCCGGAAGGTAGAAAACACCGACCACCAACGGAATCAAGGCAACCCGCAACCAGGTCAGTAAAATCGGAATATTAAATGGCATAAATAGTTTTATTGATAAGGAGCTAGCTGTCCGTCTGTTAATTATCTAGCAGTATGCCGCCATTGGAAAATAAAACCTGCAAAACCAGACTGCAGGAATGCAACACTCACCCGACACGTAACACCGAAACCGACCCGACCCGGCAGTGCATCAATGCAACTGCTTATAGATTTCCTCGGCCAGTTGCCGCGAAATCCCCTCAACCGAGGCGATATCCTCAATGCTGGCGTCGGCCACTCCGCGCAAGCCGCCAAAACGTGCAAGCAGCTTCTGACGACGCTTGGCACCGATACCTTCGATCTCTTCCAACCGTGAGCTTTGACGCGCCTTGGCGCGCTTGGCACGCATGCCGGTGATGGCGAAGCGGTGCGCCTCGTCGCGGATCTGTGCAATCAGCATCAGCGCCGCCGATTCCTTGCCCAGTTCGCGCGCGGCGCGGCCGTCAGCGAAAATCAACGTTTCCAGTCCGACCTTGCGTCCCTCGCCCTTGGCAACACCGACGATCAAGCTGATATCCAAACCCAGCTCCGCCAGCACCTGCCGCGCCATCTCGACCTGGCCCTTGCCGCCGTCGATCAGAACGATGTCAGGCATTACGCCGTCGCCATTGGCTACCCTCTCGTAACGCCGCATCAGCACCTGCCGCATCGCCGCATAATCGTCGCCGGGGGTAATGTCCTTGATGTTGTAACGGCGGTACTCGCCGTTTTGCATAGCGTGATGATGAAACACCACGCAGGAAGCCTGGGTTGCTTCGCCGGAGGTATGACTGATGTCGAAACACTCGACACGAAGATTCGCGATATCCTCGATTTCCAGCGCCAGCACATCGACCAGCGCACGCGTGCGCGCCTGTTGCGAACCCTGCTCCGAGAGCAGCCGCGCCAATGAAATCTCAGCGCCCTTATGTGTCATCTCCAGCCATTGGCGACGTTGTCCCTGTGGCTGAAACAGCAAATTGATACGATGCCCGCATTGCTCCATCAGCGCCAACATCAGGGCTGGTTCGTCGAACTCAATGTTCAGAATCAGAATAGCCGGAATGAAGGTGTCGATATAGTGCTGCGCCAGAAATGCCTTGAGCACAGCGAGCTCGATAGTTTCGCCAACCATCTCTTCCGGGCTGGACAATGCACCATCGACATGGCGCGGAAAATACGCGCGATCGCCCAGGTGACGGCCGCCGCGCACCATCGCCAAATTGACACAAGCACGACCGCCCTGGACGATTACGGCGATGATGTCGATATCGCTGTCGCCGGTGGTTTCCATGCTTTGCTGATGCAGCACCCGTGACAGTGCGGTGATCTGATTACGTACCACTGCCGCTTGCTCAAACTTCAATTCGGCGGCATAGGCATGCATCTTCCCCTCCAACGCACTGAGTACCTCAGTCTGCCGCCCGCGCAGAAATTTGGCGGCGTTGTCGACATCAACCAGATAATCGTCGTGGCTGATCAAGTTGACACATGGTGCGCTGCAACGCTGAATCTGGTGCAGTAGACAGGGTCGGGTGCGATTGGCAAATACACTGTCCTCGCAAGTGCGCAGCAAAAATACCTTCTGCAAAATCTGCATCGACTCCTTGACCGCCCAAGCATTTGGAAACGGGCCGAAGTACTGGCTCTTCTTATCAACCGCGCCGCGATAATACGCCATGCGCGGATATTCCTGATTGCTCAGCTTCAGGTAAGGATAGGATTTGTCATCGCGAAACAGGATGTTATAGCGGGGCTGCAGCGTCTTGATCAGGTTGCTTTCCAGGATCAGTGCCTCGGCCTCGCTGCGCGTTACGGTCGTCTCTAGCCGCGTGATACGTTCGACCATCATTGCGGTGCGCGGGCTGGCCAGATTTTTCTGGAAGTAGCTCGACACTCGCTTTTTCAGATCGCGCGCCTTGCCGACATATAAAATATTGTCGGCCGCATCGAAATAGCGATATACGCCAGGCAGATTCGGCAGCTTGGCGACGGTATCTAGCAACGCCCTCCGCGGATCTGGAATCTCTGCCTCGCTCATGACTCAGTGCCCTTGATCATTACAGCAATGCCTGCACCAGCGATTTGGCGCTCTGATAGCGGGCATCGGCTTGCAACGCGTCCCAATCCAATGCCGTCGTTTGCGGCAACAGCGTCGCCAGCCGCGCGGCAGAGGCAAGCGCCAGCGGATCATCGGCGGCAACCTGCAATCCGGCCAGCAGTTGATCGGCCTTGTCCGGCGAATTACAAATCAGCACCACATCGCAACCGGCCTGCAACGCCGCCTTCGCACCATCGAGCACTCCGCCGGCGGAACTGGCCGCCTCCATGCTCAAATCGTCACTAAAAATGACACCATTGAAGCCGATATCCTGGCGCAGAATGGTGAGCCATTTCTTGGAGAAACCCGCCGAGCGCTGGTCCACTTTAGAATAGATCACATGCGCCGGCATCACCGCTGCCAGGCTCATGCCAAGCCAGTCATACGGTTTGACATCTTCCTCCATGATCTGCGCCAGATTTCGCTCATCGACCGGAATCGAGTGATGCGAATCGCCCTCCACGTAACCATGCCCAGGAAAATGTTTACCGCAGTTGGCCATGCCGGCCAGCGCCAGGCCGTGATTGACGCTCTTGGCCAGCAGCGTGACGACACGAGGATCGCGATGGAAGGCACGCTCGCCAATCACCGTCGATCCCCCAAAATCAAGATCCAGCACCGGCGTAAACGACAGATCGACACCGCAGGCGCGCAACTCGCTGGCCAGCACGAATCCAAGTGCGGTGGCAGCTTTGCTTGCACCGAGCACATCGCGCTCCCAATATTGGCCGAGCACACGCATCGCCGGCAATCGCGTAAAGCCGTCGCTGCGGAAACGCTGCACGCGTCCGCCTTCATGATCGACCGCGATCAGAATACCGGGACGCGCAGCGTGAACCGCTGCGGTCAGCGCAGTCAGTTGCGCCCGATCCTGATAATTACGCGTGAATAGAATCACGCCGCCGGTCAGCGGATGCCGGATGCGGCGGATATCATCCGCGGTCAGGCTAGTCCCGACTACATCCAGCATGACCGGGCCAAGTGCATTCACACCAACAGCGCTGCCGCCTGCCACACTACTCATGATTTCTCCACTACGACAAAGGCGACCGCATAATCCACTTCATCGGTAATCGATACCTGGGCGGTCAAGCCGTTTTTTTTCATAAATTCTTCGAGCGCCTGATTGACGACCACAATCGGCCGGCCGCTCGGCGCATTCAAGGTTTGCATCGCGCGCCAGGTCATCGGCATCCTCATACCCAGCCCGAGCGCCTTGGAAAAAGCCTCCTTGGCGGCAAAGCGCGTCGCTAGAAAACGAATCCCGCGGGCTTCGACCCTGGACTTGCGCTGCAGGTATTTTTGCATCTCCTGCGGACCGAGTATCTTTCCCGCAAAACGATCGCCGTTACGCTGCAGCGCCGCTTCGATACGAGGAATCTGGATAATGTCAGTACCAATGCCGTAGATCATCGCAAGCCCTCTGTTTAAGCCAGACGCGCCTTCACCATCAACGCCTTGATTTCACTCACAGCCGCTTTCCAACCGACAAATACGGCATGCGCGACGACTGCATGGCCGATATTCAACTCGGTGATATCGGGAATCGCGGCGATAGCCTGGACATTGGTGTAATGCAAACCATGGCCGGCATTGACCTTAAGGCCGCGCCGCACTCCGTCCTGCACCGCGCGTTGTACACGTTCCAGCTCGGCGCGCTGGGTGGCCTCATCATGCGCCTCGGCATAGCGTCCGGTATGCAGCTCAATCACCGGGGCGCCGACTTCAGCCGCAGCCTGGATCTGATCTGCTTCGGGATCGATGAACAGGCTCACGCGTATTCCCTCGGCCTGCAGTTGCCGCACCGCCGCCTGCACCTCGGAGAAATACTTGACTACGTCAAGGCCGCCTTCAGTCGTCAGTTCATGGCGGCGCTCCGGCACAAGACAGGAGTCGTGCGGCTTGATTTTGCAGGAAAAATCGATCATCTCCTGAGTCACCGCCGCCTCCAGATTCATGCGCGTGCGCAGCAGCGGACGAATCGCCTCGACATCGGCATCGCGGATATGACGACGATCTTCACGCAGGTGCAAAGTGATGGCATCGGCACCCGCCTCTTCTGCCTGAAGTGCGGCTAGTATCGGGTCTGGATATGCGCTCCCACGGACATTGCGCAAGGTGGCGACGTGATCGATATTGATGCCGAGGTCGATGATCGACGATGTTGGATTGAGATAGCTCATCTTGGGATTGGGTGAGTAATGAAATTTTAATCGGAAGGAAATGCCGGGCTAATATGCCGGGCTAATTCTGGCGCGACGGCAAGACCGCTGCATTTGCATCGGCGGTCGGCGCGCGCCGCCAGTTGAGTACCAGGAATGCGAAAGCGCCCGCAATCAATCCCCAGAACGCAGCGCCGATACCAAACAGCGTAACACCGGAAGCGGTGACAAGGAATGTGATCAGGGCAGCCTCGCGCTGCTTGTCGTTGGCCATCGCGAGCGTGAGGCTGTTGGCGATGATACCAAACAACGCCAGGCCGGCGATAGCCAGCACCAACTCCTGCGGAACAGCCGCAAACATCGCGCCGGCGGTAGCACCGAACAGCCCCACCAGCAGATAGAACCCACCGGCAGCCACCGCCGCCCAGTAGCGCTTTCTCGGGTTTTCATGCGCTTCCTTGCCCATACAAATGGCGGCGGTAATCGCCGCCAGATTGAGCGAAAAACAACCGAACGGCGCCAGCACCAGGGTAGTCAGGCCGGTCCATGTGATCAGCGGAGAAATCGGCGTGTCGTAACCGGAGGCGCGAATTACCGCTGCGCCCGGTGCGTTCTGCGAGGCCATCGTGACCACGAACAACGGAATACCAACGCCAATCGTGGTCGCCCAGGAAAAACTCGGCATGGCAAACACCGGCAAGGCCCAGACAAAATGAAAATTTTCAACATGCAGCAAGCCCTTGACGTCGGCCAGCGCGGTACCCAGCGCCAACACGATGATGATTGCATAGCGCGGCAACCAACGCTTGCACAGCAGATAGCAGGCGAACATAGCAAACACCAACACGAACTGCGGTTTCATCGCGACAAACACGTTCATGCCGAAATGCGCCAGGATGCCGGCCAGCATGGCCGCCGCGATCGACAGTGGAATCTTGCCCATCGCCCGCTCAAACCAGCCGGTGAGGCCGCACAGGGTCACCAGTGCCGCCGCGAATACGAAAGCACCGATGGCATCCGACATCGGCACCCCAAACAGGCTGGTCACCAACAAGGCGGCCCCGGGCGTTGACCAGGCCGTCACCACAGGAGCACGGTAACGCAACGACAGGCCGATGCAGGTCAGGCCCATCCCCAATCCCAACGCCAGCATCCACGAACTGATTTGAGCCTGCGTGGCGCCGGCAGCCGATGCCGCTTGCAAGACAATAACGGCTGAACTTGTGATGCTGACCAATACCGTCACAAAACCGGCGACGACGCCGGACCAGGGGAAATTTTTCATCGTTGCATCATCGCTGTCGATTGTCTGTACGTTGCCATTTATCGACCAAACCAAGTCGCGTCATTAAACAGTCTACAATTGCATCAGGTCAATCAATATCTGACGCGTATTCAGCGGCGCTCCGCCCAGATGATATGCCAACAGGAAGCGCATCAGCACCTTGCTCTGGGCCTGTGTGACGACATCTCGATAATCTTCCCGCTCCATATCCAGCAAGGTCTTGCCACTGACACGCGGCCAGGAGTCGGCAGCGCGGGCCGCACGCGGGCCGCGCTCGGGATCGACCACATACATTTCGGCAGGTTCAACCGGCCGACGACTGCTGGTGCAGATGCTGAAATCTGCGGCCACGCCGGTCTGCCTAAGCAACGCTCTTTCGAACTGGCGCAACACGATTGGCGCCGGTTCCTGATGGGCCAACTGGTTAAGTGTGGCGACATAGTGATTGAACAAAGTTGCGTGCGGATCATCGCGGGCGACCAGCTTGACCAGCAACTCGTTCAGGTAAAAACCGCACAGCAGCGCCGATTTCTCCAGCGGCAGCAAACCACCAACCCACTCGGCGGCAATCAAGGTCCGGATTTCCGATTTGCCGCTCCAGCTCAGCGACAACGGCTGGAAGGTCTGCAACACGCCACGCAGCTTCGACATCGGGCGCTTGGCACCCTTGGCGACCAGCGCAATACGGCCGTAGTCTCGGGTAAAGACATCGACGATGAGGCTGGTTTCCCGATGCGGGTAACTATGCAGCACAAAGCCCGGTTGCGCGGTGACACAGGTATCTTTTTCAGGTGTGCGGATGCGCCGCTTGGGACTGCCGGCGGCGGGAGCAACAACGGCATCAAGATTGGCGTCGGAAAAAGCGATGACTTCCAGCGCCATCTCCTCGCCAACCGATGATTCGGCGGACTCTCCGGCAATAGCATCGGCGATGATCGCGTTCATGCTGATTAGCTTATTCGTAGCCGTATGCGCGTAATCCGGCTTCGTTATCGGCCCAGCCGGATTTCACTTTGACCCAGATTTCCAGATACACCGGTCCACCGAACAGACGTTCCATATCGAGCCGGGCCTGGGTAGAAATACCCTTCAGGCGGGCGCCCTTCTGGCCAATCACCATCGATTTGTGCGTATCGCGCTCCACCAGAATGGCCGCAAACACGCGGCGCAGATTGCCTTCCACCTCAAATTTTTCGATCAGAACCGTGCTGGTGTAAGGCAGCTCGTCGCCGACAAAGCGGAATACTTTCTCGCGCACGATCTCAGCGGCGAGAAATTTTTCGCTGCGGTCGGTGATGTCATCTTCGCCAAACATCGGCGGATTAGCCGGCAGATGCTTGCGAATCTCGCCCTGCAGATTATCCAGCTGGAAGCGTAGCTTGGCCGACACCGGCACCACTGCGGAGAAATCGCGCAACGCCGCAATCTTCTGAGCGAAAGGCAGCAGTACCGCCTTATCCTTGACCCGATCCGACTTATTGATAACAAGGATACAAGGTACATTGGACGGCAGCAGATCCATCACCTGCTGGTCGGCCGGCCCGAAAGTGCCGGCTTCGATGATGTACAGAATCACGTCAGCTGCCGTCAGCGTAGTAGTCACGGTGCGGTTCAGCGTCTTGTTGAGCGCGTTCGAATGACGCGTCTGAAAGCCCGGCGTATCGACATACACAAATTGTGTATCGGCGATGGTCTGAATACCAGTGATCCGGTGACGCGTGGTTTGCGCCTTGCGCGAAGTAATGCTGACCTTGGCGCCGATCAGCTCGTTCATCAAGGTTGACTTACCTACGTTCGGCCTGCCGACAATCGCGATATAGCCGCAACGAAAATCAGTTGCCGGCGATGCTGCCGTCGATGCCTGGGGTGTAGAGTCTGTCATGCGGTTTTCGATTTACTTGTAATAATAGGTGTTGCGATAGGTGTTGTCAGGGTTGCCGGGGTTGCTGAATTAGCCACGACAGCAGTTACCGGCAGGGATGCCACATCAGCCGACGACAGCGATACCGCGTTGGGTGCCTTGCCATTAGCTGCGGCTTTAGCAGATGCGGCAACCTTGGCAGCGAGCGGTTCGTCCAGCGGCGCGTCGGGCGCATCCGGCTGTATCGTCGCAATTCCGGTGAGCTTTAATTGGGCGGCACGTGGCTTGGCCTTACGCGCCGCTGCCGGAGCTTTCACAAACGCTTTCTGCACGGCTTCGAGCGCTAGTTTGGCAGCGGCCTGTTCGCCTGCACGACGGCTACCGCCGCTGCCGAACACTTGGATATCCAGTTTCGGCACCAGGCATTCGATTTCGAATTCCTGATTATGCGCAGCGCCATGCGTAGCCACCACATTGTATTGCGGCAAAGCGATTTTTTTTCCTTGCAAGTATTCCTGCAGCAGTGTCTTGGCATCCTTGCCAAGTGTTCTCAGATCAACGGCATCGAGAATAGGTATGTACAAAGCGCGAATAACATCGCGCGCAGCATCGAAACCGGCATCCAGGAAAATCGCGCCGAACAGCGCCTCCAGGGTATCGGCCAGGATAGACGGCCGCCGGAATCCGCCAGATTTCAACTCACCCTCGCCCAGCCGCAGGAACTGCGAAAGTTCCAGCCGTTGTGCAATTTCATACAACGATTGCTGCTTGACCAGATTCGCACGCACGCGCGACAGATCGCCTTCGTCGATCTTGGTATAACGGTCGAACAGTAATGAGGCAACAACGCAATTGAGAATCGAATCGCCGAGGAACTCCAATCGTTCGTTATGCAAGGTACTATGGCTGCGATGCGTCAAGGCCTGCTGCAGCAAAGTAGCATCCTTAAAAGTGTGGCCTAGCCGATTTTGCAATAACATGAGATCCATTTTTTCGTCGACGCTTACTGTAATGTCATCGTCCAATGGTGTTTAAGGGGTCTTCGCGGTACTACCCGCATAATTGATCAACAGGCTGACCGGTCCGACCAGCGGGATTTTCTTTTCATAGGCAAAGCTGATCTGAATATCGTCGCCATTCTTGGTGATATCCAGGTCTTTGCCAGAGATCGCATCGATATAACCTACCTCCGCTTGCCTGTTGAATGCATTCTGGATTTCCTGCACTGTCGTACCTGATGTCCGGGCGCTGGCAATCGCTTTCTTTATCGAGAGATACTCAATGGTTGTCGGCGTCACCTTCGCCGCAACCACACCGATGCATCCAAGAATGGCCAACCAGACGATCAAACCGAATAGTGTGATCCCTTGCTACTTCCGTGAACATCCGGAAATTCTTGTCATTCCCGACTCCCGCCTATGATTTATTTAAAAAAAGTCCCGATTCGTTTGAAATTACTCAAATTCATCCACACCAAAAATGCCTTTCCGACAATATTCGGATCCGGCACAAAACCCCAGTAACGGCTGTCTTCACTATTATCCCGATTATCCCCCATCATGAAATAATTGCCAGCCGGCACAGTGCAGGTAAACCCTTCCGGATCGTAGGAACAATCTTCTTTGTTAGGAAAATCCATTACACCTTCCAGCGCAATTGACGGCCTGCCACTGCGAACTGCAATCGTATGTTGCACATTTGACAGGTTTTCCGTAAATTGCTGTGAGTAATCCAGACTATCCTCATTCAGGTAATCTGGCAGCTGGGTATAAGAAAGCGCTTCGCCATTAATAGTTAAACGTTTGTTTTTATACGTTATTTTATCACCCGGCACACCAACCACCCGCTTGATGTAGTCCAACGATATATCCTTGGGATATTTGAAGACCATCACATCACCGCGCTGTGGGTTGTTCATATCGATGATTTTCTTATTGATGATCGGCAGCCGGATACCGTAAGTAAACTTATTCACCAGGATCAGATCCCCCACCAGCAGCGTAGGCACCATCGAACTGGATGGAATCTTGAACGGCTCGTAGAGGAACGAACGCAGAAAAAAAACCGTTGCAATAACAGGGAAAAAACTGCCCGAGTATTCGACCCAGGTAGGCTGGCGCAGCAGATTGGCCTCCAGTGCGGCGCGACCGCTCGCTTCCAGCCTGACGCCTTCAGCGCTCAACTTGGCGTTGCGCGCATCGAACTCGGCCAATGCGGCGGCGGCCTTGGCGCGCCGCTGCTTGCTCAGGTAGAGGCGATCCAGAAACCAGATGATTCCAGTAACGATCGTCAGGACAAACAGGATTAACGCGAAATTTCCCAGAATTGATTGCAATGTCATTTTTCATCCACTTGTAAGATTGCCAGGAATGCTTCTTGAGGTATCTCGACGGATCCCACCTGCTTCATCCGTTTTTTACCGGCCTTCTGCTTTTCCAGTAATTTACGCTTGCGGCTGATATCGCCACCGTAGCATTTGGCAAGCACGTTCTTGCGCAGCGCCTTGACGTTCTCGCGAGAGATAATATTGGCGCCAATGGCGGCCTGAATCGCAACGTCGAACATCTGGCGTGGAATCAGTTCACGCATCTTGGCCGCTACGGCACGGCCGCGATACTGGCTGTTGGCGCGGTGGACGATGATTGCCAAAGCATCGACTTTCTCACTATTGATCAGCATGTCGACCTTGACCACGTCAGCCGAACGATATTCCTTGAACTCGTAATCCATCGAAGCATAGCCGCGCGACGTCGATTTAAGCCGATCGAAGAAATCCAGAACTACTTCAGCCATCGGGATTTCATAGGTCAGCTTGACCTGCTTGCCGTGGTAGCTCATGTCGACCTGCTGGCCGCGCTTCTGAGTACAGAGCGCGATGACCGAGCCGACATACTCTTGCGGCATGTACAGGTTAACCGTCACGATAGGTTCGCGTACTTCCTCGATATTCGACGGGTCCGGCATCTTCGATGGATTATCGACCAGCAAAATGGTGCCATCGCGCTTCACAACCTCATAGATGACGGTTGGCGCAGTGGTGATGAGATCCATATCGAACTCGCGCTCGAGACGTTCCTGGACAATTTCCATATGCAGCAAACCGAGGAAACCGCAACGAAAACCGAAGCCCAGCGCCTGCGACACTTCTGGCTCGTATTGCAAAGCGGCGTCGTTCAGTTTGAGTTTTTCCAACGAGTCGCGCAGCGCATCGTACTGATTTGCCTCAACAGGAAACAGACCGGCAAAAACCTGCGGCTGCACTTCCTTAAAACCAGGCAAAGCTTCGGCTGCCGGCTTTGACGCCAAAGTGACCGTATCACCCACCTTGGCTGCCTTCAATTCCTTGATACCGGCGATGATGAAGCCCACCTGGCCGGCCGAGAGCGATTCGCGCGATTGCGATTTAGGCGTGAACACACCGACGCTTTCGGTCAAATACTGAGAACCGGTAGCCATCAGCAGGATCTTGTCTTTCGGACGCAGCGTACCGTTCTTGATACGTACCAGCATGACGACGCCGACATAATTATCGAACCAGGAGTCGACGATCAATGCCTGCAAAGGGGCATTCGGATCCCCCTTCGGCTGCGGCACCTTGACGATCAGCGACTCCAGCACTTCACGCACGCCGAGACCGGTCTTGGCAGAGCAATGCACCGCGTCGTGAGCATCGATGCCGATCACGTCTTCGATTTCGGCAATCGCGTTGTCGGGATCGGCGGAAGGCAAGTCAATCTTGTTTAGTACCGGCACCACTTCGACGCCAAGATCGAGTGCCGTATAGCAGTTGGCCACGGTCTGTGCTTCTACCCCTTGTGAGGCATCGACCACCAGCAGCGCACCTTCGCAAGCCGACAGTGAGCGGCTGACTTCATAGCTGAAATCAACGTGCCCAGGCGTATCGATCAAGTTCAGATTATAGATCTGGCCGTCCAGCGCCTTGTAAGTCAGGGCCGCGGTCTGGGCCTTGATGGTGATGCCACGCTCACGCTCGATATCCATCGAGTCGAGTACCTGCGCCTCCATCTCGCGGTCGGACAAACCGCCGCAAGACTGGATGACACGGTCCGCCAGGGTAGATTTACCGTGGTCGATGTGGGCGATGATGGAGAAGTTACGGATGCTATTCATTGACAGACGCGATTACAAAAAAAGCGCTCTGAGCCGGGCTCAGTGCAGTGCCTTGTACTTGTTGGCGCAAATAAAAACGATGGATTTTTGTTCCAGACTGTTAGCGCACCACAACGATAGCGAGCTATCGAAAGGATCCGCAACGACGTATGGGGCAAAAAGACGTGCTGTTATGTGCCGGCAAGTACGAAACATTGCACCTGCGTCCCAGGCGAGCGCCTTTTATGACAGGTTATTCAGTGCCGCCACTTTACCAGATTTCGGGTAGGAAAACCGACAAATCAAAAGCCTCTGATTTTCGGCGCAAGTATAGCAAGTAAAGCAAGATAACTACATAGCTAACTACATAGCTAATCGCATGGTCAACAACATACTCCGCCATGTATATCAAAAGACCGCTGACAACATGGGAGCAACAGACTTTTTTCCAATTTTTGCAGGGGTATGCGAAATTCACCGACATGTTATCTAACCCCACCATAACGAATGACGCGCCGAATGACGCGCCTACACCCCCCCGCTAAACTAGGGTCAACACCGCAGCAGTCGACCCACACTGCCAAAAACTCCCTCACGCGCTCAGGTGCCAGAAAATAATGGCAAAGCCGCAATGGCGCTCGACCATCCGCACAGCCGACCAAGACCGGCACCAGCTCGTCGTAGCGAGCAACCAGCTCGGCATCGGCGTCAACGTCAACGTCAACGTCAACAATATCCACAGTAATCCAATCGGCTCCGCGCTCATCGGCCGCCCGCAGGGCAAGCAACGCTTGCAGCATATCGTCGCAAAGATGACAATAAGAACGGCCATACAAAATAAAGTGGGGCTTCGCCATCGACACTCCCTTTGCAACCGCACAAAACAAAGAGCTGCAGACCTTGACGATCTGCAGCCCAGGACAACGGAATTTACCTGTCTCAGTTAGCTGGACGCAGCGGCACAAATTGCGACACTTCACCTCGCCGCACCAGCAACACCGCCATCTTCTTCGGCTCCAGCTTGGCTACCAGCGCATTGAATTGCTTGGCATCCTTAATATCGGTATTGTTCAAACGTTGGATCACATAGCCGGGAAGCAAACCAACC
>NZ_JBIIVN010000218.1:0-3192 GCF_044339385.1 Collimonas sp.
TTTCGGAGCCTGCGTAGTCATATACGAAGCTCCCGCAAAACTGGATTCGCCGGATTCAAAAATTGCGCAAAAATTCGAGGGGATCGGACGCAGCCGCGGTCGCAGCAACTACCTGACGAAACTACCTGAAGAAAAATGAAGTAAGCCGATAGGCCGGATTCTGTTACGACGCTCAGGCTTGCGCCTTCCCGTTATGACAACCATTCCTCTAGGCCCTGGATTACTCCAGCGCTCCAGCTCTCTACCCGCACGCTCCGCGAGCAACATCAACGCGTGCCTATTTGAGATTGCTCCGAGTGGAGGTTACCGCGTTTCACCGTAACTTAATACGCTCGTCTCTGTGGCCCTATTCCTCGCCTCACGGCGGACGGCCGTTAACCGTCACCCTGCTCTATGGAGTCCGGACCTTCCTCCCGCCGGCGCCTTGCAGCGCCAGCCAGCGGCTGTCTGGCTTACTTCAGGCGGCATTCTACCGCAATGCAGACTGTGGCCGACTGAATTTTGCTGCCGCGGCCAGAAAAGCCCATCCATACAATTCCAATTTTGCATGAGACACCAGCCTACCGCATACGAACCGTTTCTAAGCTGCAGCGACCTCTCGGACAACAGCAAGCTGTCGCCATGAAGCGGCTTCCGCACCGCGGCGGCAACCGCAGTCGCCATCGATCATCTGGCCACTCGCCAGGCCCACAGGTTGTTCATCATTGGCATCGGAACACAGGCGCAATGGTCGCCGCTGTCGGTGCCAGCAAAGGCACCGTGCGCGACCTGGACGATCGCGCCATCGCCCGCGCCGATACGCTGGTGCTCGAATGGAAACCGCAAGCACCGCAAGAGGCTGGCGATCTGCTGCTATGCCAGCCCGGCGCTTTTTCCTGCGAGCGGGGATGGCAGCTGGGCCAGATCGTCGATGGCAGCAGCGCATCCGCCCGTCGGGAAAGCGCCCTGGTGATCTACAAGACGATTGGCGTTGGGGTTGAAGACAGCACACCGTCCGGCCGGGTATCTCGTCGCGCCTGCGAACCGTTCAGGCGGCAAGCCAAGCACACTGCCGAGGCAGCCGCAGCGACCGAGATAGCGGCACTTGCGGCGGCTATGTTGTCAGTCTAGAATCGGGCACGCGCTGAACACTAGTGCGACTACCGTGCAAGGAATGGCTTGCAAAGTCCTATTTACAATGACTAACAACGGCGCACATGGAATTTCATTTACTTAGCTTCCTCAAGACAGTGCTGTTCGTGCTGGCCGCGCTATTGCCGATCATGAACCCACCCGGCGGCGCACCGATATTCCACTCGCTGACCATCACTGCCTCCGACGCCACCCGCAATTCGCTGGCCCGGCGCGTGGCGATCAACTCCTTCCTGTTACTGATGGGCGGTATGTTCATCGGCACACACGTGCTGGCATTTTTTGGGCTGTCGCTACCGGTGGTCAAGGTCGCGGGCGGCTTGCTGGTCATCGCCACGGCTTGGAAAATGCTCAACTCGGATGAAATGCCGAAGGGTGAAGTGGTGCCGGAGTCACTCTGGACCGAGGAGCTGGCGTCGAAAAAAGCCTTCTATCCGCTAGCCTTTCCGCTCACCGCCGGCCCCGGCTCGATCTCGGTCGCCATCACCCTCGGTGCCGGCGTGCGGGTGCCGAATGTACCGCTGCCGCTGTCCTTGCTTGCGGCCGTTGCCGGTCTCGCTCTGGCGGCGTTGGCGGTCTACCTGAGTAATCGTTTTGCCGGGTTCCTGATCCGCTTGCTGGGCGATACCGGCACTACCATCATGCAGCGCATGACTTCGTTCATCCTGCTCTGCATCGGCGTACAAATTCTGTGGGACGGCGTCAGCGGATTGTTACAGATATTGCAAGCGCATTGAACGAAACAGTCAGCCAATAGATAGATATCAGTTCCACAAGCATGTTGTAAAGTCATCTCACACAGAAGGAAATTCCTTTCTTAGCGTGGATAATCCAGGGGCAGGTGATAACATTGGATGCCTATCAACCCACGGAGGAGAAGACAATGATCAAAAAAGTAATCGTGATCGCAGCAATGTTCGGGATGTTCGGCGCGCTGTCCGCTTGCAATACTTTCGCCGGCATGGGCAAGGACGTGCAAACCGGTGGCGAGAAAGTGCAAGACGCTGCGCAGGACCTGCAAAAGAAAATGTAATTCCCGGCGGATCGGCGTCGGAGAGAGCAGCATTTCGGCTCCCTCCGGGCCGGCCCCGGTTCAACAATACCTGGTTAACAGAAGTGACTTCGAGGAGCGCATCGAAGAGTGACGTCGCAAAGTTACTTGGTACATCGGACTCGGACAAAAACTGCATCCCGCATTTGGTTGCGCCGATTACTATCTGACACCCGCGTCCAACTTTAGAGACGCTCCAATCCCGCAGAAATGACGATCATCGAACTGCCTTTTCGAGCAACAACTAAGCAGGCTTGCCACTGGCTTGCACAGCAAACCGGCAACCCCTGGACCTTGGCACGCATGATACAAAGTGGCTTGACCCCTTACGTTTGGCTGGACTACGACGCCGGTTATCCGGATCTGTTCGGCGACGCCAACGGTGGTTATGCGGCACCGATTTTTTTCGAAGGCGACACCAGACGGCTTGCAGCCGGTAGCGAAGATGTGCTCATCACAATCACCAAAGACGTCTATCAAATCGTGGCGCAACTCAAACCGCCAGGTTTTCGCAGGGCTTTGCACGAGTTGCGTTTTCTGAAAAAAGATCTGCAGCGCCTGCCAGGCAAACTCAAGCGTGAAGCTGAAGCCAGGTCGCAACCGCTCAAGCTGGTAGCAGCAATCGAAGCGCGGAGTGGCATCAACCAAGATCAAGTCTTGATGGCATTTTCCAGCCTGGTGAAAATTGACCTGGCGCAGGCCCTCAGAGAAGGCGGCGGCATATTCGGCGATGAAGGCGCGATGGTGAAGGGCAGCGCAAAAAAAGCAAAGAACAAGGCGGTGTGGAATCCAGTCACTTTGGCGCTGGGATTAAACGATGTGTATCGGGTGCCGATGTCGCATCTGACAAGAGCTTTTCATGCGCATGAGTTTTTGTCTGCGTGGACTGAGCTTCCCCCGAAATTTAGTCTTCCATAGGTAACGTAAAATCAACGATCCTTTGGAAAGACCAGCAATGAAGAAGATACCAAAACAGATGTACACGGCGGAGTTCAAGGAGCTAGCCGTGC
>NZ_JBIIVN010000219.1:0-3191 GCF_044339385.1 Collimonas sp.
GGTTTCCGGATTGCCGAACATGACACCGATCTTCATGCGAATCTGGTTGATGAAGATGACCAGCGTATTGGTGCGGTTGATGCTGCCGGTCAGCTTGCGCAGCGCTTGCGACATCAGACGCGCTTGCAGGCCTGGCAACGAATCACCCATGTCGCCTTCGATTTCAGCGCGTGGCGTCAGCGCGGCAACCGAATCGACCACGATCAGGTCAACGCCGCCCGAGCGCACCAGCGCGTCGGTGATTTCCAGCGCTTGTTCGCCGGTGTCCGGTTGCGAGATCAGCAGTTCGGACAGGTTGATGCCTAATTTCTGTGCGTAGCCAACGTCCAGTGCATGTTCTGCATCGATGAACGCGCAGGTGCCGCCCAGCTTTTGCATTTCGGCGATGGTTTGCAGCGTCAGCGTGGTTTTGCCGGAAGATTCAGGGCCGTAGATTTCGACTACCCGGCCGCGTGGCAGACCGCCGACACCGAGGGCGATATCCAGACCGAGCGAACCGGTGGAGACCACTTGCACTTCTTCGACCACGGCACCGTCTTCCATACGCATGACCGAACCTTTGCCGAATTGTTTCTCGATTTGCGCCAAGGCTGCGGCAAGAGCCTTGCTTTTATCCGGATTGGGTGCGGATTTTTTATCGTCCATAGCTATTCTTTCGGCAAAAATGGTGAGAAATCTGGAACCTGGGCTAAAGCTTCAGGTAGCACTGTATAAAAAAACAGTGATTTATGCAAGCACTGTCGCATTTTTCTACAAACGTGACCGTATTGTATGTGCAGAAATCATCGGTCTGCATGCAGCCGTTTGAAAAATCCAGGGCAGGATGCTACTTTATGGCGGCTCTTGAGGATATGCGGCTCAGTGGCGCTGCTGCGACTCATGCGTACTACGAATTTATGGTTAACCATGCTTAATACGCATATCGTTAGGCCAACTTATAAAAACCATGCCGGGTCGGCGAGATGGTGCAATAATTGTTCAGCACATCGTCTGCGTCTGCCGGCGTTCATCTGCTGGCTCGCAGTTGGGGCATGCTGCAAATTCGAAAGTACGGGCAAGCTTGTTGCTCACCAATAGAAGAGGAGAAGGTATGCGTATTACTTATTGGCTAAAACCGTTCGCTGTATCGGTGCTGTTGTTAGGTTTGCAGGGCAACGTAATGGCGGCTTCGGCGCCGGCGGTCGAGGCGAAGAATGGCATGGTGGTGACGTCGCAGCATCTGGCTTCGCAGGTCGGCGCCGATATCCTGAAAATGGGCGGTAATGCGATCGATGCCGCAGTGGCGGTCGGCTATGCACAGGCGGTGGTGAATCCCTGCTGCGGCAATATCGGCGGTGGCGGCTTCATGACCATCCACCTGGCCGACGGCCGCAATACCTTCATCAATTTTCGTGAAACCGCGCCGGCCGCAGCCAGCGCCGATATGTACCTGGACGCCAACGGCAAAGCAATCACCAAGGCCAGCCTGTACGGCTACCTGGCGGCGGGCGTGCCGGGCACCGTGCTCGGACTCGATACCGCGCAACGCAAATACGGCAAACTGACGCGCGCTCAGGTGATGCAACCGGCGATCAAGCTGGCGCGCGACGGTTATATCCTCAATCGCGGCGATACCGACATTCTCGATACCACCATCGCGCAGTTCAAGAAAGACCCGGAAGCCGCTCGCTTGTTCCTGCGCCGCGACGGTACGCCATTGCAGCCGGGCGATCGTCTGGTGCAAAAGGATCTGGCGAAGACGCTGGAAGCGATTTCGCGCAACGGCCCTGACGCATTCTATAAAGGCGCGATCCCGGCGGCAGTGGAGCGCGCGTCCAAGGCGGGTGGCGGCATCATTACCGCCGCCGACTTCGCCAGCTACAAGGTCACCGAAAGCGCACCGCTATCGTGCAACTATCGCGGCTATGTGTTCGTTTCGGCACCGCCGCCAAGCTCCGGCGGCGCCACCATGTGCCAGATCCTCAACATCCTTGAAGGCTACGACATGAAGGCGCTGGGTTTCCAATCGGCGGCAGCGGTGCATTACATGACCGAAGCAATGCGCCATTCGTACATGGATCGCAACACCTTCCTGGGCGACCCGGCGTTCGTCAAAAATCCGCTGGAGCGTTTGCTGAGCAAGGAGTACGCTACCTCGATCCGCGAAAAAATCAGCGCCGACAAGGCCACCCCATCGGTTGAGGTGCAGCCGGGCATGGCACCGCATGAGAAACCTGAAACCACCCACTATTCGATCGTCGACAAGGACGGCAATGCGGTTTCCACCACCTATACCATTAACGGCCGCTTCGGCGCCGTGGTGATTGCGCCGGGCACCGGCTTCTTCCTCAACGATGAGATGGATGACTTTACCGTCAAGGCCGGGGTGCAGAATCTGTTCGGCCTGGTGCAGGGTGCAACCAATTCGATCGCGCCGGGCAAGCGTCCGCTGTCGTCGATGACGCCGACTCTGGTGACCAAGGATGGCAAGACATACATGGTGCTGGGTTCGCCGGGCGGTTCGCGCATCATCGCCATCACACTGCAAACCGCGCTGAATGTGATCGACCATGGCATGGCGCCGCAGGAAGCGGTGGATGCGCCGCGCATCCATCACCAATGGCTGCCGGACGAGGTGTACTACGAAACCCGTGGCCTGTCGCCGGATACGCTGAAAATCCTCGACGGCATGGGCTACAAGATGAAGGAACAAACCCCTTGGGGCGCGGCTGAGTTGATCATGATCGGCTTGCCGGGCGCTGCGGGTGTGACTTCCTCCAGCTCTGGCAATGATGCCGGGGTATCCGGCATCGTGCGTCCGGGCTTCTATTACGGCGCCAACGATACGCGGCGTCCGGCTGGCGCGGCAATCGGGTATTGATCAGTTCACTGTTTTCGGTTTGACATCAAAAAGATGGGCATCCGCGCCCATCTTTTTTTTCGCCCACAAAAACACAAAACCGCTGCTTCCATGAGTAAACCGCATGCTTCTAATAGTATCCAGTCCGCCCTGAACAATCCCATTTCCCAATAATTGTCTCAAGCCGTGACAGTCGCCATACGCCACATCGGCCAAAGCATTACTAGAAACGCAGCGCAAAAAAGCCGCAGCTTGCGCAGGATCAGGCGCAGGTTGCGGCCTGCGCCGCACAGGACTGCATGAATGGCGTCGCCCAAGGCACCCTTGAGCCAGTTTCTGCCGAGCCTGCCGT
>NZ_JBIIVN010000240.1:0-3644 GCF_044339385.1 Collimonas sp.
GAGTTAAAGGCAATCATTGATTACCAATCGAAGTCGGAAGAAGAGCGCTACGAAGCTCGCTTGAAGTTGCAAGCGCTGCCACGTAACTCGGCTCCGACCCGTCAACGTAATCGTTGCTCCCTGACTGGTCGTCCACGTGGCACTTTCCGCAAGTTCGGTCTGGGCCGTATTAAGCTCCGTGAAATCGCCATGCGTGGCGAGATTCCGGGTATGACTAAAGCAAGCTGGTAATAGGAGAATATGCAATGAGTATGAGCGATCCTATCGCCGATATGCTGACCCGTATCCGCAATGCGCAAGTAGTTCACAAGACAACCGTGGCAATGCCATCGTCGAAGGTCAAAGTTGCGATTGCCAATGTCCTCAAGGACGAGGGTTACATTGAAGATTTCGCTGTCGCCGCAGAAGGTGGCAAGTCGGAACTCAAAATCGGTTTGAAGTATTACGCCGGCCGTCCTGTTATCGAACGCCTTGATCGTGTGTCCCGTCCAGGACTGCGTATCTATAAGGGTAAAGATGACATTCCTAACGTGATGAACGGCTTGGGTGTGGCAATTATTTCGACGCCTGCTGGTGTCATGACGGACCGCAAAGCGCGCGCAACCGGTGTCGGTGGCGAAGTTATTTGCTACGTCGCCTAAGGAGTGCAATATGTCTCGTGTAGGTAAAATGCCGATTGCACTGTCAACTGGCGCGGAAGCGACCATTACAGCAGCGCAGATCACAGTTAAGGGCCCATTGGGCTCGCTTTCCCAGTCGTTGAATGGCATGGTAAAGATCGAAAACAACAACGGTACGCTGAATTTCAGCGCCGCTGACGACAGCCGTGAAGCCAATGCGATGTCCGGCACCTTGCGTGCTCTGGTCAACAACATGGTCAATGGCGTAACCAAAGGCTTCGAAAAGAAGCTGAACCTGGTTGGCGTTGGTTTTCGTGCTCAGGCTCAAGGTGACAAGTTGAATCTGTCGCTCGGTTTCTCGCATCCTGTTGTACACCAAATGCCTGAAGGCGTTACCGTGGCAACACCGACGCAAACCGAGATCCTGATCAAGGGTATCGACAAGCAACGTGTTGGTCAGGTCGCTGCAGAAGTTCGTGCTTACCGCGAACCTGAGCCTTATAAGGGCAAGGGCGTTCGTTACTCGGACGAAGTGGTAATCCTTAAAGAAACCAAGAAGAAGTAATAGGGGTTGACGATGGATAAGAAACAATCACGTCTGCGCCGTTCACGCCAAACGCGTGCCAAGATCGCAGAGTTAAAGGTGAACCGCCTGGCAGTGCATCGTACCAACTTGCACATTTACGCCAGCATCATCAGCCCTGACGCTAAAGTGCTGGCTTCGGCCTCCACAGTGGAAGCTGAAGTACGTGCAGAGCTGGCCGGCAAGTCCGGTGCAGGCGGCAATACAGCAGCTGCATCTTTGGTTGGCAAGCGCGTTGCCGAGAAGGCACTGAAAGCAGGAGTTACCGAAGTTGCGTTTGATCGCTCCGGTTTCCGTTACCACGGCCGCGTCAAGGTGCTGGCAGATGCCGCCCGTGAAGCTGGTCTGAAGTTCTAAGGAAGAATCGTCATGGCAAAAATGCAATCGAAAATGCAAAGCGATAAGCCGGATGATGGCATGCGCGAAAAAATGATCGCGGTCAACCGTGTGACCAAAGTGGTCAAGGGTGGTCGTATCATGGGTTTCGCAGCATTGGCTGTGGTTGGTGATGGCGATGGCCGCATCGGCATGGGCAAGGGCAAGTCGAAAGAAGTGCCAGTTGCTGTGCAGAAGGCTATGGAAGAAGCCCGTCGCAAGATGATCAAGGTAACGCTGAAGAACGGCACTCTGCAACACGCTATTTCCGGCAAACACGGCGCATCATCGGTTTTGATGCTGCCAGCTAAAGACGGTACTGGCGTTATTGCCGGCGGCCCAATGCGCGCAATTTTTGAAGTACTGGGTGTGACGAACGTGGTGGCGAAATCCACTGGTTCCACCAATCCATACAACATGGTTCGTGCTACGTTGAACGGCTTGTCGAAAATGAACACTGCATCGGAAATCGCTGCTAAACGCGGCAAGTCCGTTGAAGAAATTCTGGGCTAAGGTGATCAACATGACAAAGACTGTAAAAGTACAATTGGTCAAGGGTTTGATCGGCACGCGCGAAACACATCGCGCGACAGTTCGCGGTTTGGGTCTGCGTCGGGTTAATTCGGTTTCCGAATTGCAAGACACGCCAGCAGTGCGCGGCATGATCAATAAAGTGTCATATCTTGTGAAAGTGGTGTCGTAAGCTTAGGCTTGCGAACGGAGCAAATTATGGAATTGAATACTATTCAACCTGCAGATGGCGCCAAGCGCTACAAGCGTCGCGTTGGTCGTGGTATCGGCTCGGGCCTGGGTAAAACATCCGGCCGCGGTCACAAGGGTCAAAAATCGCGTTCGGGCGGTTTCCACAAAGTCGGTTTTGAAGGCGGTCAGATGCCTTTGCAACGTCGTTTGCCAAAGCGTGGCTTCAAGTCGATGGCAACGCCTTATAAGGCTGAAGTGCGTTTGTCGGACCTGGAAAACCTGCCGGTAACTGAAGTGGATATCCTGGTCCTGAAGCAAGCTGGCATTATCGGCGAGCTGGCACGTGTGGTGCACGTAATCCTGTCGGGCGAAGTCACTAAAAAGGTAACGCTCAAAGGCTTGATCGCTACCAAAGGTGCAAAAGCCGCGATTGAAGCGGCTGGTGGATCGGTTGCTTGATTTGTCGTTCTAACTCGTAGCAATGGAGCAATAAGTGGCGACTTCTCCCCAACTTGCAAAGAGTGCTGCGAGCGGCTTCCCTTGGGGCCGTCTGTGGTTCTTGCTTGCTGCATTGGTTGTATATCGTATTGGCGCGCATATTCCTGTACCAGGAATTGACCCATCGCAATTAGCGCAATTGTTCAAGCAGCACCAGGGCGGTATCTTGGGTATGTTCAACATGTTCTCTGGTGGTGCGTTGTCACGGTTCACCGTGTTTGCGCTGGGAATCATGCCTTACATTTCGGCTTCGATCGTGATGCAGTTGATGTCGATTGTGTCCCCTCAGCTGGAAGCATTGAAGAAGGAAGGCGAGTCTGGTCGTCGCAAGATTACTCAGTACACCCGTTACGGCACGCTGTTGTTGGCTACGTTTCAGGCGCTGGGCATTGCGGTAGCTTTGGAATCGCAACCTGGCTTGGTGTTGGATGCAGGTCTGGCTTTCCGATTTACTACAGTTGTTACGCTGGTGACTGGCACGATGTTTTTGATGTGGTTGGGTGAGCAGATTACTGAGCGTGGCCTCGGCAATGGTATCTCCATCATCATCTTTGCAGGCATTGCTGCAGGTTTGCCAAATGCAATTGGTGGCTTGTTTGGGCAGGTAAGTACCGGTTCGATGAGTGCTATTTCAGCGATCCTGATTTGCGTGATTGCTGCGGCGGTAACTTATCTGGTGGTGTTTATCGAGCGTGGTCAGCGCAAGATTCTGGTGAATTATGCCAAGCGTCAGGTGGGTAACAAGATTTATGGTGGTCAAAGCAGTCATTTGCCGCTGAAGCTGAATATGGCTGGTGTTATACCTCCGATCTTCGCTTCCTCGATCATCTTGCTTCCTGCGACAATCACAAGTTGGTTTACATCCG
>NZ_JBIIVN010000090.1:0-10367 GCF_044339385.1 Collimonas sp.
TTCAACTAATCCGGTTGTGAATTTTCTGAAGGATATGGCGGCTTCATTGGCGCCAGGCGAGCCGATTCATGCGTTGCTGTACGCGATTGCAATTGTATTCTTCTGTTTCTTCTACACAGCGTTGGTGTTTAACAGCAAGGAAACTGCTGACAACCTGAAGAAGAGCGGGGCGTTTGTACCAGGGATTCGTCCGGGTGAGCAAACTGCACGTTATATCGACAAGATTTTGATGCGCCTGACTTTGGTCGGCGCGGTCTATATCACGGTGGTCTGCCTGGTTCCAGAATTCTTGGTCGCTCGCTGGAAGGTGCCTTTCTACTTCGGTGGTACATCGCTGTTGATTATCGTTGTAGTCACCATGGATTTCATGGCGCAGGTACAGAATTACGTGATGTCGCAGCAATATGATTCGCTGCTTCGTAAAGCAAATTTCAAGGGCGTCGTTTCGACGCGTTAAGTTGAAATGAACGACCAGAGGAACCAGTAGACCGAATGGCAAAAGACGACGTTATCCAGATGCAAGGCGAGGTTCTTGAGAATCTCCCGAATGCAACATTTAGAGTCAAGTTGGAAAACGGACATATCGTCCTCGGTCATATTTCTGGCAAGATGCGCATGAACTATATTCGCATCCTCCCAGGAGATAAGGTGACGGTAGAATTGACACCTTATGATTTAAGCCGGGCACGGATTGTTTTCCGTACCAAGTAACAGCAATTAGAACCTAGAACGAAAGAGGGCAAAAATGAAAGTGCTCGCATCAGTCAAGCGGATCTGCCGCAACTGTAAGATCATTAAGCGCAAAGGCGTTGTCCGCGTCATTTGTACAGAACCGCGCCATAAACAGCGCCAGGGTTAACTAACGTTATTGATCGAGGAATAACGAATGGCACGTATTGCAGGGGTAAATATCCCAAATCATCAGCACACTGTTATCGGCTTGACGGCCATCTACGGTGTTGGCCGCCCACGGGCAAAAGAGATTTGCGACAGCACGGGTATTTTGACTACGAAGAAGATCAAAGATCTCGACGATAACGAGCTGGAAAAGCTGCGCGACGAAATTGCAAAATTCGTCGTTGAAGGTGATCTGCGTCGTGAACTGTCGATGAACATCAAGCGTTTGATGGATCTGGGTTGCTACCGTGGTATGCGTCATCGCAAAGGCTTGCCTTGCCGTGGTCAACGCACTCGTACCAATGCTCGTACCCGTAAGGGCCCGCGCAAAGCCGCTCAATCGCTGAAGAAATAATTATTAGTCAGTTGAGGACAGAGTAACGCGCTGCACTTCAGCAGTTTTTACACACTGTCCTGCAATTACTAAAATTAGTCGGATTCAAGGAAACTATTATGGCAAAGTCCCCAAATAACGCCGCAGCAGCACGTGTGCGTAAAAAAGTTAAAAAGAACGTTGCTGAAGGTATCGCGCATATCCACGCGTCTTTCAACAACACCATTATCACGATTACCGATCGTCAAGGTAACGCGTTGTCGTGGGCGACATCTGGTGGTGCTGGCTTTAAAGGCTCCCGCAAGTCGACTCCGTTTGCAGCGCAGGTTGCAGCCGAAGCCGCTGGTAAAGTGGCGGTGGAATGTGGCGTAAAGAACTTGGAAGTGCGTATCAAGGGCCCAGGTCCTGGTCGTGAGTCCGCTGTTCGCGCCTTGAACAATCTGGGTATCAAGATTACTCAGATTCAAGACGTTACGCCAGTACCGCATAACGGTTGCCGCCCTCCAAAGCGTCGTCGTATCTAAATCTGCAAAGATGTTCGCTATTGCCTGGCAATAGCGTATGCAAGTAGCCCGCCAATGATCTTGGCGGGTTTTGTTCTTAAGCCCACCGTCTGATTGAAAGTAAATCAGACTAGCGCCAGGTTGGTTCTCGACCGCAAAAGGCAGTCATGCCCCGGCGTCATATTTTGAAAAGGAAGCATCGTGGCACGTTATATCGGACCTAAAGCAAAACTTTCCCGCCGTGAAGGCACGGACCTGTTCCTGAAGAGCGCACGCCGCTCGCTGGATTCCAAGTGCAAACTGGATTCCAAGCCAGGTCAACACGGCCGCACCTCCGGCGCCCGTACCTCCGATTACGGTAACCAATTGCGCGAAAAGCAAAAGGTCAAGCGTATGTACGGCATTCTGGAGCGTCAGTTCCGCCGTTACTTCGCTGAAGCCGATCGTCGCAAGGGCAACACCGGTGAGACGCTGCTGCGTTTGCTGGAAGCGCGCCTGGACAACGTCGTCTATCGCATGGGCTTCGGCTCCACGCGTGCTGAAGCTCGTCAGTTGGTTTCGCACAAGGCATTCACCGTCAATGGCAATGTTGTCAACATCGCTTCGTACCAAGTGAAGACCGGCGACGTGATCGCTTTTCGTGAAAAAGCCAAGAAGCAAGTGCGTGTCGTTGAAGCGCTGCAACTGGCCGAACAAGGCGGCATGCCATCGTGGGTGTCGGTTGATGCGAAGAAGATGGAGGGTACTTTCAAGTCCCTGCCAGACCGCAACGAAATCGCTAACGACGTCAACGAATCGCTGATCGTCGAACTGTACTCCCGTTAATTTCAGTTTTCCGGTCGCACCTCAATTCGGGTGCGACTATTTCATCAGGGTGCCTCTGACGATCCTAGCGATTGTCCGCGGCACCCTTAATGCCATCAGCCTTATCGGTGTAACGAGCCGAGGGTATTGAAAAGGACATTTCATGCAAAACAGCTTGTTGAAGCCACGTATTATCGAAGTAGAAGCACTGGGTGCCGGTCACGCTAAAGTCGTGATGGAGCCGTTTGAGCGCGGCTATGGCCACACGTTGGGCAACGCATTGCGCCGCGTGCTGCTGTCGTCGATGGTTGGCTATGCGCCGACTGAAGTGACGATCGCTGGTGTGGTTCATGAATATTCGTCACTCGACGGTGTGCAGGAAGACGTAGTCGATATCCTGTTGAACCTGAAGGGCGTCGTGTTCAAGTTGCATAACCGTGACGAAGTCACCCTGACATTGAAAAAAGATGGCGAAGGCGCGGTCCTGGCTTCCGACATCGATCTGCCGCATGACGTAGAGCTGGTCAATCCTGAGCACGTTATTGCCCATCTGACCGCCGGTGGCGCGTTGGACATGCAGTTCAAGGTAGAAAAAGGCCGTGGCTATGTCCCGGGCAACGTTCGTCGTTTGACTGAAGATGCGAACAAGACCATTGGCCGTATTATTCTGGACGCATCGTTCTCGCCAGTGCGCCGTGTTTCCTACGCGGTTGAATCGGCACGTGTGGAACAGCGTACCGACCTGGACAAGTTGGTCATCAACATTGAAACCAATGGCGTGATTACTCCGGAAGATGCGATTCGTCAGTCGGCCCGCGTTCTGGTCGATCAATTGAACGTTTTCGCTGCTCTGGAAGGTACTGAAGCCGCTGCTGAAGCGCCATCCCGCGCACCGCAAGTCGATCCGATCCTGTTGCGTCCGGTTGATGATCTGGAGTTGACAGTACGTTCGGCGAACTGCCTCAAAGCAGAAAACATTTACTACATTGGCGATTTGATCCAGCGTAGCGAAAATGAGCTGCTGAAGACGCCAAACCTGGGTCGCAAGTCCTTGAACGAAATCAAGGAAGTTCTGGCGTCCCGTGGTTTGACACTGAGCATGAAGCTGGAAAACTGGCCGCCTGCAGGATTGGAAAAGTAATATTTGTTGTAAGCCCGGGGGTGAGATAGAATCTCGCCTCCGGGCTAGCTAGTGTTAAGCCCGTTGTATTTAACTTGTTGTATCGATTGTTGTACTCATTTCAACCGGCCCGCGACCTGGCCATGCCAAAGTCGATCGAAGAGCTGGATGTAAACTCAAAAAACTGAAAGGAATTACCATGCGTCACCGTCACGGCCTCCGTAAATTAAATCGTACTTCTTCCCACCGTCTGGCCATGTTGCGCAACATGACTGTCTCGTTGCTGCGTCACGAAGCAATCAAGACCACCTTGCCGAAGGCAAAAGAACTGCGTCGCGCGATCGAACCGATCCTGACGCTGGGCAAGACAGACACTCTGGCAAACAAGCGCCTGGCGTTTGCTCGCCTGCGCGACCGTGAAATGGTCCTGAAGCTGTTCGCCGAACTGGGCCCGCGCTACGCTACTCGTAACGGCGGCTACCTGCGCATCTTGAAAATGGGTTTCCGCGTTGGCGATAACGCGCCTATGGCGTATGTTGAACTGGTAGACCGTCCAGAAGTCAGCGACGCTGCTGAAGTGCCGACGGCGGACTAAGCATCACCAGAATTGCTGCGTTAAAATAAAAAGCCAGGCCTTGCCTGGCTTTTTTGTTGCCTGTACGTCTCGCCGTCCGCTTCTGGCCGTGCAGTAGCGCCGATTATTGTAAGGAATCTGGGGGCAAAGTCGACTATGTCGGAAGCGTTGCTTATACTCACTAACTTGCCTGGGTTAGCCGAAGCGGAAACCATCGCACGGCACCTGGTCGAACGCAAATTGGCGGCTTGTGTCAATATCTTGCCTGCCGTGCAGTCGGTATATCGCTGGGAGGGCGTGGTGGAACAGGCCAGTGAGGTCACATTGTTGATTAAGACCTCCTCGAGTCGTTATGCCGAGCTGGAAGCGGCGATCAAGGCGCTCCACCCTTATGCGCTACCGGAAATTATTGCGATACCGATAGCGGCCGGTCTGCTGGCCTATTTGAACTGGATTACCGCTGAAACTCAAAAGGATGTGAATGTTTAAGCTGCTCAAGCAATTGCCGGTTTTGGTGGTCATGATATTGACGTTCGGAGTCGCACACGCTGACGATGACGATTACCTGGCGCCCGAAGTCGCCTTCAAATTTTCCGCACGGATGGTGGATGCAAAGACCGCCGAAGTCAGCTATGCGATCGCGGACGGCTATTACATGTATCGCGAGCGCTTCCATTTCAAAGCCGAAGGTGCGACCTTGGGCGAGCCGCAGATCCCGGCCGGAACCGTCAAATTCGATCAGACATTCAACAAGAATGTAGAGACCTATCACCATAGCGTCACGATTCGCTTGCCGGTTGAGGCAAACGGCAGCTTTACGCTGATTTCCACCGGCCAGGGTTGCGCCGACAAGGGCTTGTGCTACCCGCCAATGGACTCGCGCATCAGCTTGTCTGCGACCGGCGCCAGCGGTGGCGGCCTGTTGAGTGCGATGGGGATAGGTAGTGGCGGCAGTGTCGCCGCCGATACGCCGCAATCGGTTGCCGCGAACAATACTTCCCAACCTGCCCCGGTTGCAGCTGTTTCGCAAAACCCGGCACCGGCAACTGCCGCAGCTGATTCCGAGACTGGCCGCATCGAATCCTCGCTGAAGGGCGGCAAGCTGCTGGTGATCACGCCGCTGTTCCTGCTGCTCGGCCTGGGATTGTCGTTCACGCCATGCGTGTTGCCGATGGTGCCGATACTGTCTTCCATTATCGTCGGCGAAGGCACGCAAGTCAGTCGCCGCCGCGGTTTCCTACTGTCGGTGACTTATGCGTTGGGTATGGCGTTGGTCTACACGGCTCTTGGCGTGGCAGCGGGCCTGGCAGGCGAAGGGTTGGCGGCAACCCTGCAGAATCCTTGGGTGCTGTCGGCATTTGCCTTGCTGATGATATTGATGTCGCTGTCGATGTTTGGCTTCTATCAATTGCAATTGCCGGCGGCATTCCAAACCAAACTGACAAAGGCCTCTGACCGGCAATCCGCTGGCAAGCTGATCGGCGTTTTTGTCATGGGGGCGATTTCGGCATTGATCGTCGGTCCTTGTGTGGCAGCGCCGCTGGCCGGTGCTCTGGTGTACATCAGCCAGACACGTGATGTGGTGATCGGTGGCAGTGCTTTGTTTGCGATGGCTGTCGGTATGAGCGTACCGCTGATGCTGGTCGGTATTTCTGCCGGCTCGCTGTTGCCGCGCGCCGGCGCATGGATGGAGTCGGTCAAGCGGTTCTTCGGCGTGTTGATGCTGGCGGTGGCGCTGTGGATGGTTTCGCCGGTGATTTCGCCGCTGTTCCAAATGCTGGGTTGGGCGGCGCTGGGTATCGGCTACGGTGCTTACTTGCTGTGGGATAAATCATCGACTGCCTGGTTCGCCAAGGCTTTCGGGGTGGTATTCATGGTGTGCGGCATTGTGCAATTGGTCGGCGGCATTTCCGGCGGGCGCGATGTGTTTGCGCCCCTCGCACAGTTGGGGGGCCGCCAGGAAAGCGCCCATACCCAGTTCATCCGCGTCAAATCGGTTGCCGAACTGGATGCTGCATTGGCGCAGATCAATGGCAAAACCGCATTGCTGGATTTCTACGCCGACTGGTGCGTGTCGTGTAAAGAGATGGAAAAATTCACCTTTACCGATCCTCGCGTACAAGCGCGTTTTGGCGAAATGGTATTGCTGCAGATTGACGTCACCGCCAACAATGCCGACGACAAGGAGATGTTCAAACGCTTCAATTTGTTCGGCCCGCCAGGCATCATATTGTTTGACGGTGGGGGAAAAGAAGTCCCGCACGGCCGGGTGATTGGCTACCAAAATGCCGATAAATTCCTGCAATCGCTGGCACTTCTGGATCGAAAAAGTTAATCTCTTGTGGGGCTGTGGGGATCGCTTCGCCACGGTAACTCAGTAGCATCAGCCCGGTCGGCGTAGCGGCATCTGATGCGCAACAGGTGTCAGGCTTCTAACCGCAGGTTATGTAGATAGTTGATAAAGTTCGTTAGACTATCAGCGCCGCAACGCTATAGTTTTAGCTTGATGTATTATGCAATTCTGTGTAACTAAAGGAGACTGAAATGACTTTGCGCCTTGGCGACGTTGCGCCCGATTTCGAGCAAGATTCCTCCCTCGGGCCAATCAAGTTTTACGATTGGGCAGGCGATTCATGGGTGGTATTGTTTTCACATCCAGCTGACTTCACCCCGGTCTGCACTACCGAACTCGGTTTGACTGCCAAACTGAAATCACAATTCGAGCAGCGTGGCGTCAAAGTGATCGCCCTCTCAGTAGACCCGGCCGATAAGCATCAAGAATGGATCAAGGACATCAACGAGACACAAAATACTATCGTTGGATTTCCGATCATTGCCGATGCTGACCGCAAGGTATCTGAGCTCTACGATCTGATCCATCCTAATGCCAGTGCAACTGCCACCGTGCGCTCGCTTTTCGTTATCGATCCGGCCAAAAAAGTGCGTCTGATCATTACGTATCCGGCTAGTACCGGTCGCAATTTCGATGAAATTCTGCGCGTCATCGACTCTCTGCAACTGACCGACAATTATTCGGTGGCGACACCGGGCAATTGGAAAGACGGTGAAGATGTGGTTATCGTACCATCGTTGCAAGACCCTGAAGTGCTCAAGCAAAAGTTCCCTAAAGGTTACAAGGCGGTCCGTCCTTATCTGCGACTGACGCCACAACCAAACCGCGACTGATTATTTACCGATTAGCCGCGCTGCGGAATAAATAAAAAGCCCCGTCAGTTTGTTCTGGCGGGGCTTTTAGTTTGTGTTTAACCTGAGCCCGAAGCTGCGGCCAAGATCGTTCCTGTCGGTTGTTCAGCGCCGGTCCAACGCTTGACTCTCGAGGTAGCGTCGCCGTTGGAAGAATACCAGCATGATGACGATTACCAGTGCCATGCTGCCCATCGTCAGCCAGAAGCCCAGTGCGTTCTTGAGCAAGGGCATGACTTCGAAATTCATGCCGAAGATCCCGGTGATCAAGGTCAGCGGCATAAACAATGCAGTGATGACCGTCAACGTGCGCATGACTTCATTGGTGCGGTGCGCCACTGCCGAGAAGTGGATTTGCACCGCCGATTCGATCGATGACTCCAGCCGGCGAGCGTGATTCAACACGCGCGTGATGTGCTCCATCACGTCGTTGATGCGCACGAGCAGCAAGTCGCTGGCGCGGCTGATTTCGATGCCTTCGTTGAGATCGACGAAGTAATCGCGCAACTCCTGCATCGCATCGTGTTGTTCTTCGCACAGGTTTACCAGTTTGCGCAATTCGATCCGCGCATCTAGCAGCGCCATCCAGTCTTTGAACGGCCGCCGCGGATCGAGCAGAGCGCGCTGCCAACGGTCCAGTTGCGTCGTCAGCGGCTGCCGCAAATCCAGGTACTGATCGACCATGGCGTTGATCAGGCGCAGCAGCAAGTCTTCCGGTGAAATCGGCAGGCGTGCCGGATGCGGCGATTTTTCAGATGTGTTGCAATGTTCCAGCAGGCGCGTGCGTACCGCATCGATGGTTCGGCTGTAGCGTTCATGTACCGTGATTAGCGCATGTTCCATGATCAGGAATGTCACCGGCTGCGTGGAAAGCTTGCTCAGGGCCGCCGGGATGCGGCGCTTGCTGGTATCGGCCCCGGTCATGTCTGCTGAAGGCGCGTCACTCTTGGCGCCAGTCGTTGCAACGCGGTTGTCTGCTGCTGGCGGCGTGCCCGCGCTTCCATTGAGCATCAGCCTGCGAAACACCACCATTCCATAATCTTGCGTTGAATCGAAATACGATGGATGGTTCGGGTTGAGGGCATCCGTCAAGTGAGGATCGTATATCTGGGTGCCGGTTGCTCGTGTGATGGCGTTACGCCAGGCTTCCGGATCGGCTGCCACTTCTTCATGCGTGGCGTCGATCCACAGAAAACCTTTCAGCGGCAAGGCAACCGGGATTTCGCTGCTTTGCCGGACCTGGTTTTCACTGATGAGGAAGATGTCCATGCATGCTCTATAAAAATTTGAATCTGCGGCCGCACGCAAACACGGCCGCATTGCGCGCTGGATGCCCGCTTAGCTCTTCTTCAGATGCCGTGCAATGTCCAGCGCAAAGTAGGTGAGAACGCCATCGGCGCCGGCGCGCTTGAACGCCAGCATGGTTTCCATCATCGTCTTATCGTGATCGAGCCAGCCATTTTGCGCCGCCGCTTTGATCATCGCGTATTCGCCACTAACCTGATAGGCAAAAGTCGGTACCTTGAATTCATCTTTGACGCGACGTACGATATCCAGATACGGCATGCCGGGCTTGACCATTACCATGTCGGCGCCCTCCGCCAGGTCAAGCGCGACTTCATGCAATGCTTCATTGCTGTTGGCAGGGTCCATCTGATACGTATTCTTGTTACTTTTGCCGAGCGTTGCGGAAGAGCCTACGGCGTCGCGGAACGGTCCGTAGAAAGCCGAGGCGTATTTGGCCGAGTACGCCATGATGCGGGTGTAGATGTGGCGATGGGATTCCAGTGCAGTTCTGATGGCACCGATGCGGGCATCCATCATGTCGGATGGCGCGACGATATCGACCCCGGCTTCAGCCTGGGCCAGCGCCTGCTTGACCAGGATCGCGCAGGTTTCGTCATTGAGCACATAGCCGTCGGCATTCAGTACGCCATCCTGGCCGTGGCTGGTGTACGGGTCCAGCGCGACGTCGGTCAGGATGCCCAGTTCCGGGAAGCGTTGCTTCAGTTCGCGTACTGCGCGGGGAATTAATCCCTGTGGATTGGTAGCCTCGATGCCGTCAGGAGTTTTCAGGGATGGATTAATCACCGGAAACAGCGCAATGACCGGAATACCCAGGGCCACACATTCTTCGGCGACCTGCAACAGCAGGTCAATCGACAGCCTTTCAATACCGGACATCGAGCTGATTTTTTCACGCTGGTTCTTCCCGTCCAGAATAAATACCGGATAGATCAGGTCGGCGCTGGTGACTGTGTTTTCCCGCATCATTGCACGAGAAAAAGCGTCTTTGCGCATACGACGCATGCGGATGGCTGGAAATTGAGCGACTTTCGGATTATGTGGCATGGCAGTTTTTGACATATCTGGTGGGTGGAGTGCTGAATCGGCGCAACAAGGATCGTGGTTGCTCCGGGACGATGCACTTGCCAAGTGTTAACTCACTCTGACGGACGCCAACTGCCCGATCCGCCTGCGTCATCGCCGCAGGCATTGCACCGAGCAATTGAATCGGGCCTCAGCTAATATTTTCGCCGAAAAATGAAAAAATCGTGAACTTTTTCCGGCGCGCCTTCTCCTAGCAATAGGTGCATCATTCGCCTCCCGTTTCCCTCCCTGAGCGGGGCCGTATCGCTTTTGGTGATAAGGCATTGTGCCCTGGAGATATTCCCCTTTCTCCGGGGCTTTTTTATTGCCGTTGGGTTTTTTGCCAAGATTATCCGCTTACAGCGAGTACTCATGTACGTCTGATTTTATATCCCGCTTTGCAGCCGGGGGATTTGCATCGGCATCCGGTTCATCTGAGCTTCCCTCGATTTTTCGTCTTCCAACAGGTGGCTTTTATGCCGCCTGTTTTTCCTGATGTTGCTCAGTGAGCCTGTCATCTAAATACTGGCAGGGTGAACGATAGCCAAGCGTCGAATGCTG
>NZ_JBIIVN010000057.1:0-14021 GCF_044339385.1 Collimonas sp.
CCTGCCAGTATTTAGATGACTGGCTCACTGAGCAACATCAGGAAAAACAGGCGGCATAAAAGCCACCTGTTGGGAGACGAAAAATCGAGGGAAGCTCATAAAGAATCCTGAGGGCCGGGCGCTGACGAATGGCACACTGCCTTCGCCCGGCCGGGAAAAGCAATGCACCATAGGTCTTGCCAAACCGTGCGGTCGCGCATGCCATGGCGTAAATTTGATAAAGCGCCAAGTATGTTGACATGCGCTCTTCGAAAGCATCGAAGAAGGCTACTCCCCTAAGGAGCGGACATCATAAGGCTTTGCGGGTTATTTTTGAAGAAATTTATTTCCGCAATTCCTGTTTTTTTCCGCAAAACGGCTATTTTGCAAAAATAATTGCTGGTCGTAACGCCCCTTTTCCCTAATGGATTGATGGCATGCACTCGGCCATCGGCGTACCCAGGCGGGTCGAGCGATTCAGGATGGCCGCACGGACTTGCAGCTCCACGACCTGTCGCTCGAAGTCATGCGCCATGACCGGTTCGCCGAGCAGCCTGAAACCATGCATGTTGGTTTCAACCAGGCTGCGTCGATGCTAAGCGCTCCATTTCCTCCGTCGCTACCTGCCAGTCCAGCCGCGCCAGCTTCAGCAGGCTTTGCGCCATCCGCATGGCTTGCCGCAGCGCCAGATTGAACAGGCATTTGATCGTCAGGCAGAACTGGATCGCGGCATCGCTGAACTTCGGCCTGCGACCCCGCTTGCCACCCGCGCTGCCGTGCCAGCGCATCTCTCACTCGCGCTGCCTTGCCAGCGCATCTCTTTATCCAGCCAGATCAACAGCGAGCCACGCGACTTCAGCGCCGCGTTGTACTCTTTCCAGTTCGTCGTTCGGTATCCCGGGGAAGCAGATTGGGTCATGCCGCGAGGCTACCTGATGGCGCTTTCGCGCGGCAGGTGGATTGATTTATGCAACAAAGCCCCCCCCCGGCGCTGGCTTGTCGAGCGCTGCTTTGCCTGGCTTGAAAAGAACCGCCGCTTATGGAAAACCGGCGAGCGATGGATTAATACCAGCCTACCGTTCGTCCATTTAGCATGCCTGGCAATACTGCTCAGGAGATCATCAACACGTCCTAAGGAGCGACAACCTTAACATCGCAATATCGGCAACGGCAATGACCGCCAGCGCAGCGAAAATATTGCCTTATTTTCTTCCCCGTCTACACCTATGTGCGCCAACAAACCATGCGAGTTAGCGATGAAAGGCGGCAAAAGGGATAAAATGCCTGATTATCTGATTTTTGGCATTATTCCCTCCTTCTTTCCACCACAGGAACGCCGCGCATTTGCCGCTGGCCAAGCTATTTTGAAACGGAGCACATTTTTATGAAATGGGCAGTAGTCAGTATTTTTCTTTTGTCAGTGTTATACGTCCACTTTCGCGGCAAGGCGCGCCTGCCGTTCTTCCGCCAGCTATTCGACCATTCGTCGATCATGGCGCCGCTGAACATCTTCATGTACCTGTTTTCCAAGGTGCCTACCAACACGCCTTACCTGCCGACCAGCACCTTCAACGACCTGAAGATTTTGGAAGACAACTGGGAAACCATCCGCGATGAGGCCAAGGGATTGATCGGTCTGGAAAAAATCCGTGCAGCGGAAAAGAACGACGACGCCGGGTTCAACTCGTTCTTCAAGGCGGGCTGGAAGCGCTTCTACCTGAAATGGTACGACGCCAGCCATCCGTCGGCAGAACAGTTCTGCCCGAAGACCGTAGCGCTGTTGCGCCGGACCCCAAGCGTCAAGGCGGCGATGTTTGCCGAGCTGGCGCCGGGCGGCACGCTCAATCCGCACCGCGACCCGTTTGCCGGCTCGCTGCGCTATCACCTCGGCCTGGTGACGCCGAACGACGACCGTTGCTTTATTGAGGTCAACCAGCAACGCTACAGCTGGCGCGACGGGCATGGCGTGGTGTTCGATGAAACCTACATCCACTGGGCGCAAAACGGCACAGACACCAACCGCATCATCATTTTCTGCGACATCGAACGGCCGATGCGCTACCGCTGGGCGCAGGCGATCAATCGCTGGCTGGGACGCCACATGATGAGCGCGGCCGCCTCGCCAAACGAAACCGGCGACGAAACCGGCGGCATCAACAAGCTGTTCCGCTTCGTCTGGGCGGCCGGCCAATATCGCCGCCGCCTGAAAAAATTCAGTAAGCCGCTTTATCTCTGCATCAAGTTCGGACTCATCATCGGCGCGGTGCTGGCCATCATTTATCTTTGAGCCATGCTCCCCGGCCGCGTTCAGCAGGTGCCGGGAGCGGTGTAACGACGAAGCCGCCTTGTGCGGCTTTTTTGCGTCTGGCATGCCACTTGCGTGGCATTGTGGAAGCGCAAGACAGTAATTCTCGCCCATAAGGAAAGCCCGTGATGATTCGCTCGATTATTTCTGCCGCTCTTTTATCGCTTGCCGCCGGCACAGCCTTGCCGTCGTTCGCACGAGACAGCGGTAGCGCCACGCAGCCCGACTCCGCCAGGTACAACCGGCCGGTCAAGGTGATGATCATTACCATGTTAGGCCCCGAAGCCCAGGTCTGGCTGGATCGCCTCGGCCCTTGGAAAACCGTGCCAATCGCCGGTCTGTCACCGGACTATCCAAACGTTCACTGCAACCGCCATGATGTCTGCGTCGTCACCACCGGCATGGGCTACGCGAATGCGTCAGCGTCGATCATGGCGCTGACATTTTCAGCGCGCCTGGACCTGCGTCACACCTATTTTCTGATCTCGGGGATTGCCGGCGTTGATCCGGCACGCGGCACGGCCGGTTCTGCAGCGTGGGCGAAATACCTGGTCGATTTCGGCATTCAGTGGGAGTTGGACGCGCGCGAAATCCCCGCCGACTGGAATTCCGGCTATCTTGACATCAACACCAAGAACCCGAGCCAGAAACCGGCGCTAGATTATCGCAATGAAGTATTCAACCTGAATCCGGAATTGGCCGATGCGGCGTTTGCATTATCACGCAACGTGGTGCTGGCCGACAGTGCCGAGGCCGAGGCGGCGCGCTCGAATTTTAGCTACGCACCGGCCAACCAGCCACCTGCCGTGATCCAGTGCGATATTGCTTCCAGCAATACCTGGTGGTCCGGTACGCTGCTGGGCCAACGCGCCAGGGAATGGACCAACATCGTGACAGACAACAAAGGCGTGTATTGCATGACCGCGCAGGAAGACAATGCCACAGTCGAAGCGCTGAAGCGGGCCTCTAGCATCAAGCGCGTCGACTTGAATCGGGTGGCGGCGCTGCGTACCGGTTCCGATTTCGATCGCCCCTATCAGGGCCAGACCAGCGCCGACAATCTTCTCCACTACGCCGAGCAGGGCGGCTTTGCAACGGCGACAGAGAATCTGTACCGCGCCGGGAATCCGTTGGTGCAGGATATCGTGACGCATTGGCGTCAATGGCATAATGGCGTGCCCCGCCGGTAAATCCAACCACAAGAAATACGAGCACACGAAACACGACCACAAACTCAGAGGAGTCAGAAAACAACTGTCCTCGCCAGCGGCTCGCAGGGCGGCTTTTTTCACCCCGGTAAGCGGAGCATGTCTGGCGGCGCAATGTTGTGTATTGCCGTTGGTTTTGTTTTCAGATCAGATCACATCAGATCTGATCGTTACCGTTAGCATAAAAGCCTGGAGCTCAACCCATTTACTCCCTGCAAACCACGCCGGCGGCGCTCAAGACAATGACGCAATCATTTTTCTCAACCACGCGCCGGCATTACCTTGCCACTGACCGCACCGAAGCCAACCCGATAACCATCGCCCTGGCACCAGCCGGTCATCGCCACTTCATCGCCATCCTGGATAAACGTGCGCTGGCTGCCGTCAGCCAGCACCAGCGGATTCTTGCCGTTCCACGTCAATTCCAGCAAGCTGCCGTAGCTGCCAGGCGTGCTGCCGCTAATCGTACCGGAACCCATCAGATCGCCGATGCGGGTATTGCAGCCGGAGACCGTGTGATGCGCCAGCTGTTGCACCATGGTCCAGTACATGGTCTTGAAATTGGTGCGACAGATGGTTTGCGGGGTTGTACTCTGAGCTGTCTTGAGCGAGACTTCTAACGTGATGTCATAACCATTCTTGCCGTCTTGCTTCAGGTATGGCAACGGTTCCGGTTGCTGCAGCGGGCTGGCAACGCGGAACGGTTCGAGCGCATCCATGCTGACTACCCACGGCGAAATCGAGGTGGCGAATGATTTACTGTTGAACGGACCGAGCGGCACATATTCCCATTGCTGTAGATCGCGCGCGCTCCAGTCGTTGAGCAGTACCATACCGAAAATATGCTGCTCGGCGTTGGTAATATCAATCGGCTCGCCCAGCGCATTCGGCTGGCCGATGACGAAGCCGGTTTCGAGCTCGAAATCAAGCTTGCGGCAAGCGCCAAACACCGGTGCCTCGACATCCGGCAATTTCAACTGGCCGTTGGGACGTCGCACCGGCGTGCCGCTGACGACCACTGAACTGGCGCGGCCGTTGTAGCCGATCGGGATATGTAGCCAGTTCGGCAGCAGCGCATTGGCCGGGTCGCGGAACATCGCCCCGACGTTGGTGGCGTGTTCTTTGGATGAATAGAAATCGGTATAGCCGGGAATCTCTACCGGCAAATGCAGCGTCGCCTGATCTTGTGCGACAAAAGCCTTGGTGCGCAGTACCTGGTTATCGCGCAACTGCGGGTTGTCAGCGCGCAGCAGATCGCTGATGGCGGCGCGCGTGCTGCGCCATATCGGACGGCCAAGGTCAATAAAGGCGTTCAGGCTGGCCTGGCGAAAGATTGCCGGCTTGACCTGCAACAGCCCGGCCTCGGCCAGTATCGCCAGATCCAGAATCTGATCGCTGATTGCCACACCGACCCGCGGGGCCGGATCGGCGACCGTGCTAAACACACCCAACGGCAGGTTCTGGATCGGGAAATGCGATTCCGGCCGGGTCGGAATGAATGAAGTCAATTCGGATGTCAGCGCTGGATCGTTGGTTTGCATAGTGTCTTTTTTGATTAAGGTTGACCGTTGAAATGCTTTTGCGGGCCGTGCCAGCATTGCAGATAATCGCGCTGCAATTGCGGCGTTGCCAGTACATACGGCGTCGAATGAATCAGGTAGCGGCTTTCAAGCATGAAAGCCATTGTATTGTCGATACGATGCGGCGCCAATGTGGCATTGGATGCCTTGTCGAAAGTAGCGGCATCCGGCCCGTGGCCGCTCATGCAATTGTGCAGGCTACCGCCGCCGGGAGTAAAGCCATCGGCCTTGGCGTCGTAGGCGCCATGGATGAGGCCCATGTATTCGCTCATGACATTGCGGTGGAACCATGGCGGACGGAAGGTATGTTCGGCAACCATCCAGCGCGGCGGGAAAATCACAAAATCGACATTGGCGATGCCGGCAGTATCGGACGGCGCAGTCAACACGGTAAAGATTGACGGATCGGGATGGTCGTAGCTGACCGTGTTGACGGTGTTGAACAAGCTCAAAGCGTATTTGTAAGGGGCATAGTTGCCATGCCAGGCCACCACATCCAGTGGCGAATGGTCGATGCGCGCGGCCCACAGCCGGCCGCCGAATTTCGCTAGCAACTGAAATTCCCCTTCACGATCTTCGTAGGCGGCAACCGACGTCTGAAAATCACGGGCATTGGCCAGGCCGTTGGCGCCAATCGGCCCCAGTTCCGGCAACTGGAATGCCGCGCCGTAGTTTTCGCAGATGTAGCCGCGCGCCACACCGTCCGGCAGTTCAATCCGAAAGCGCACGCCACGTGGAATCACCAGAATTTCGCCGGGCCTGATGTCGAGCAGGCCCATTTCAGTACTGGCCAACAAGCGTCCCTGCTGCGGCACGATCAGCAGTTCGCCGTCGGCGTTGTAGAAGAAGCGCTCATGCATCGAACGATTCGCCGCGTAAAGATGAATTGCAATCCCTGCTTGCGCGGCCGGATCACCGTTGCCGGCGAAAGTGACGATGCCATCAATGAAATCGACGGGCCGGTCATTGGCTGGCAGCGGTAGCGGATTCCAGCGCAACTGGTTGGGCGGCGTATCGGCGTCGGTGAACGGACCGCTGCGCAACAGGGCATGTTCGATTTTTTCAAATGCATGATGCATTGCGCCGGGTCGAATCCGGTACAGCCAGGAGCGCCGGTTGTGCGCGCGGTGCGGTGAAGGCGGTACCGGAGAGTTGTTCTGCATACAGGCCGTAAGGTGCTTTTTGCGGCGAGTTCTGCGCTGCTGGCAGCGCGCCGGGCAAGGCCTCGCTGGCAAAGTCGTTGCAAAAACCAGATTGATAGAGTAGCGTGTTTTTCATCAGTTTCATCCTTGGCTCAAATTCTGACGCTGATGTGCAATCGTAGCGCGCACAAGATATGCTGCTTTCGGACATTATGATTCTTTTTAAGAATTAGAAAAATAGGCATAAATTAAAATCATTTTTTATCTTTATTAAACAATATAAAATGATCGCCATGGATCGTCTCGAATCATTGCGGATATTTTGCCAGGTCGTAGAATTAAACAGCTTCAGCCGCGCCGCTGAACAGCCGGAGATGTCGAACGCGACGATCACCAATCATATCGCGGCGCTGGAGCGGCACTTCGGCGTGCGCCTGCTCAACCGCACCACCCGCAAGATTTCTGTGACCGACGACGGCCACAGTTGCTACCAGCGGGCCCAGCGCCTGCTGGGCGACATGACGGAACTGGAAGAGGGCCTGCAAGGCCGGCGCGTGACGCCGCAGGGAATTTTGCGGGTCGATGTGCCGACCGTGATCGCCCGCATTTACCTGGCGCCGGCGCTGGCCCGCTTTAGCACGATGTATCCGGAGCTATCGATCCGGCTTAATGTCGGCGACCGCATGGTCGATATGGTGGAGGGCCGCGGCGATGTCTGGATCCGCATCGGTGAGTTAAAGGATTCCAGCATGGTGGCGCGCCGCATCTACCAGACCCGCAACCTGTGCCATGCCGCCCCCGAATTACTGGCGCGGCATGGCACTCCAAACACGCCGCAAGAACTCAGCAATTTCCACTGTATGCCGTTCATCCATCCGAACAGCGGCCAGAACGTGCCGTGGACCTTCCGCAAGGGCAAGCAGCAATTGAGTCGGGAGCCACCCGGCAAGATCGCCATCAATCACGCAGAAACGCTGATCCACGCGGCCGCCAGCGGTGCCGGCATTATTCAGTTGTTGACGCTTTCACTGAACCCACACATGCGCGATGGCCGCCTGGTAGCGGTACTGCCCGACTGGGCCACGCCGGGGCCACCGGTATCGGTGGTCTATCATCAGAACCATCAGTTGTCGGCCAAGGTCAGAGTGTTTGTCGATTTCGTCACAGAACTGTTCGCGGCGCTCGATTAACGTTGTACCTTTTTTACGCGCATCTTGATGCGCATCTTTGCGTTTCATTAACTAGGAGAAATCATGCATTGGATCTATCTGATAATCGCCATTATCGCTGAAGTAGTCGCTACGAGCGCGTTGAAAGCCAGTGCCGAATTCACCCGATTAATACCATCGATTGTGGTGGTGAGCGGCTACCTGATTGCATTCTATTTCCTGTCACTGACCTTGCGCACCTTGCCGGTGGCCATCGTGTATGCGATGTGGTCAGGTATCGGCATCGCGCTGATCGCCCTGGTCGGCTGGCTGGTGTTGAAGCAGAGCCTGGACGCGGCGGCATTGATCGGCATCGGCCTGATTGTCTCAGGCGTGCTGGTGATGAATATCTTTTCGAAATCGTTGCCGCATTAACTCCCGGCGCATGCCTGACTGGCACCTGACTCAGCTCTGCCACAAAGGCGGCTCATCCATGAGCGCGATTTGTTCACGCAATTCCAGCACCCGATCCTGCCAGTAACGCTGCGTATTGAACCATGGGAAGGCCACGGCGAAAGCCGGGTCGTCCCAGCGGCGCGCGATCCACGCCGCATAGTGGATCAGGCGCAAGGTGCGCAGTGCTTCGATCAGATACAACTCACGCGTATCGAAATCGCAAAAATCTTCGTAGCCGGCCAACAATGCGCCCATCTGCCGCACCATGTCCTTGCGCTCGCCCGACAACAACATCCACAGATCCTGCACCGCTGGCCCCATGCGGCTGTCGTCGAAATCGACGAAATGCGGGCCGGCATCGGTCCACAAGACATTGCTGCCGTGACAATCGCCATGCAAACGCAACGCGCCGACGCTGCCGGCACGCTCGAAGCAACGGCGCACCCCCAGCAGCGCTTGCGCAACGGTGCTGCGATAGGCCTCCAGCAAATCTTCCGGCACGAAGCCGTTAGTCAATAAAAACGCGCTAGGCTCCTCGCCAAAGCTGGCGATATCCAGCGTCGGCCGGTGCTGAAAAGTGCTCAAACCGCCGATGGCGTGGATACGCCCGAGAAATCGGCCCAACCATTCCAGCGTGGCCTCATCCTCCAGTTCCGGCGAACGGCCGCCGTGGCGCGGAAATACCGCAAAACGGAAGCCGTCGAATTGATGCAGCGTTTTTCCATCCGCTGCGGCCCAGGCCACCACCACCGGAATTTCGCGCTCCACCAATTCCTGCACGAAGCTGTGCTCTTCCATGATCGCGGCATCGCTCCAACGCCCGGGCCGATAGAACTTGGTGACCAGCGGTGGCCCTTCCTCCATGCCGATCTGGTACACCCGGTTTTCGTAGCTATTGAGCGCCAACAGACGGCCGTCGCCATGCAGGCCGATGCTGTCGAGCGCGTCCAGTACGGTATCGGGGGTCAAGGTCGAGAATGATGCAGGAGGCGGAGTAGTCATCCCGGCATTGTAAGCGCCCGCGACTTGTTTATCCATAATCAGGTGGAAATGCCAATAGATGCCGCGCAAGTCCAAATGATAGCTTTCACAACACTATCATTCTCGACCGGAGCGGCAGCCATGAAAAAATACTCTATAACGCGATCCCCCACGTACCTTTGCGCGACACTCGCGTTCAGCGCCGTGCTTTGGCTGATGTCGCCAGCCACCAGTGCTGCCGATAATGCGCCACCATTGATGCTGGCCAATTCCTACCATCCGGGAATCCGGCTTGCAGATTACTGGGTCAGTGAAAAATATGACGGCGTGCGCGGATATTGGGATGGCAAGCAGTTGCTGACGCGCGGCGGTCAGCCTGTGATTGCCCCGCACTGGTTCACCGCCGGCTGGCCGGCGACGCCGATGGATGGCGAGCTATGGGCCGGACGCGAGCAATTCAATCTGGCAGTTTCCACCACCCGTCGCGAGACCCCAGACGACAGCGCCTGGCGCGGCATGCGCTTCATGGTATTCGATCTGCCGGCGCATGGCGGCACCTTTAACCAACGCCTGAAAACCCTGCAAGACTTGATTCCAAAGCTCAAGGCGCCGTGGGTAGAGGCCGTCGCACAAACCAAGATCAGCAATCACGCCACGTTACAACGGATACTGGAACGCACCGTCAGCCAGGGCGGCGAGGTGTTGATGCTGCATCGCGGAGCTTCGTTTTACCAGGGGCTGCGCAACGACGACCTGCTCAAGCTGAAAACCCATGAAGATGCCGAAGCGACTGTCGTCGCTTACCTGCCTGGCAAAGGAAAATATCAAGGCATGATGGGCGCGTTAGTAGTGGAAACACCGCAAGGCTTGCGCTTTAAGCTGGGCAGCGGCTTCAACGATGACCAACGCCGCCAGCCGCCGGCACTGGGTAGTTTGATAACGTATCGCTTCAGGGGCTTGAATCCAAGCGGCATACCGCGTTTCGCCAGCTTCATGCGGGAATATCAGCAGTAGAATCGCTCTGTCGGGTGAGATATTTTGCTGGTTGGGGCTATTTCAATCATAAAATCTGTATCCCCCATTTTTTAAGCGGTTATCACCATGAATCTCGACGAACCCCTATCAGACAAAGAATTTGACGAACTGGACGACTTTTTATTGTCCGATCGTTGTGCTGAAGACAGCATGACGATGGATACCCTGCACGGCTATCTGACAGCGCTGGTGATCGGTCCGGAGCAAGTCTTGCTGGGCGAATGGCTGCCGCACGTGTGGGGGCCGTCGCTGAAGGACGCGCCAAAATTCAAATCGGACAAGGAATACGAAAAAATCGTCGGCCTGATCGCCCGCTACATGAACGAAATCGCGGTCACGCTCGAAGTTGCCCCGAAAGAATACGAACCGTTGTTCTGCGAGTACGAGCACGAAGGCAAAAACCTGCTCGACGGCGAAGCCTGGGCCTGGGGTTTCTGGGAAGGCATCAACCTGCGGGCCAAGGCTTGGGAGCCGATCTGGCACTCCAATCTGGCGTCAGTGGTAAGGCCGATTTACCTGCTCGACGCGGAAGAATTGGAAGAAGAGGAAATGGCGCTGCGCGAAGATCCGATACAGCGTCACAAACTGGCGGTCGAGGTTAAGGCGGCGATTCCAGAGATTTACCGTTACTGGCTGCCGCACCGTAAATCGGCTGTCACCACGATCCAACGCGAAACACCGAAGATCGGCCGTAACGATGATTGCAGTTGCGGCAGCGGCAAAAAATACAAGAAGTGCTGCGGCCTCAATAAAGCAGAAGACTGATCAAAACGGGACATGGCTTCATGCATGTCCCGTTTTGATCAGATTGCCATCATTCCTTGATGAAATGCTCGCGGTAGTAACGCAACTCCTCAATCGATTCTATGATGTCGGCCAGCGCAGTATGCTTCTGATGCTTCTTGAAGCCGCTCGCCAGCTCAGGCTTCCAGCGGCGGCACAGTTCCTTCAATGTCGAGACGTCCAGGTTGCGATAGTGGAAAAAAGCTTCCAGCTTCGGCATGCCGCGCGCCATGAAGCGACGATCCTGGCAAATGGTGTTGCCGCACATTGGTGATTTACCGCTCGGCACGTATTTTTTCAGAAACTCGATCAATGCCAATTCGGCATCGCTTTCCGTCACGGTCGACGCTTTGACTTTTTCAATCAAACCCGAGCGTCCATGCGTACCCTTATTCCAGGCATCCATGCCATCCATGATCTCATCCGGCTGATGAATCGTAAACACCGGACCTTCCGCCAGGATGTTCAGTTGCGCATCGGTCACCACCACGGCGACCTCAATGATGCGGTCGCTGTCCGGGTTAAGCCCGGTCATTTCCATGTCGACCCAGATCAGGTTGAACTCATTGGGACGCGCCGGCGCAGCATTAACTGCCGCAACGGGATTAACGGAGATATCGGTGGCTTGTGACATAATTGTTCTCTTAGTTATTTAAGCAGTTTTGCGGCATTTCAATTCAAATTGCCGTAAAGCGCCCCCGAGAAACGCAGCGGGCAGCCCCAAGCTGGGGTCGAGATGCGCCGTTGTATTTGCATTGACAACGAGCGCCTACCAGAGATTGGGACGCCCCGCAGGTTATCTGAGGCGCCGATGGCTGCTATTTTCTCATATAGGGACGACATGTCTGCATTTGCATTTTCAGTTTTGTTCGTAATTTTCCTGGCAATCAGCGTGGCCGTGCGTTTCTGGCTGGGTTCGCGCCAGATTCGTCATGTGCTGGCGCACCGCAGCGCAGTACCCGCCGAATTCGCCGAAAAAATCCCGCTGACCGCACATCAGCGGGCTGCCGACTATACCGTCGCCAAAACCAAATTCAGCATGTTCTCGATGCCGATCAGCACCGTTGTCCTGATCGGCTTCACCCTGCTGGGCGGATTGCAATTACTTTCCAACATCATATTTCACTGGAGCGGCCCCGGCATGCGCTATCAGTTGGGTCTGTTGGTGGCGTTCGTGGCGATTTCGGGCTTGATCGACCTGCCGCTGGACTATTACAAGCAATTCGTGCTGGAAGCGCGTTTCGGCTTCAACAAGATGACGCTCAAGCTGTTTTTTACCGACATGCTGAAAAACACCTTGATCGGTGCCGCCATCGGCCTGCCGCTGGTGTGGGTGGTGTTGCAGTTGATGGCGAAATCCGGCGATCTTTGGTGGTTTTACGCATGGCTGGTGTTTAGTGGTTTCCAATTACTGATGCTGGTGCTCTACCCGACCGTCATTGCGCCGCTGTTCAACAAGTTTACGCCACTGACCGACGACAGCCTGCGTGACCGCATCGAAGGCTTAATGAAACGGGTCGGCTTTGCTTCCAAGGGCTTGTTCGTGATGGACGGCTCCAAGCGCAGCGCCCACGGCAATGCGTATTTCTCCGGCTTCGGCGCCGGCAAGCGCATCGTTTTCTTCGATACATTGCTGGCGCGTCTGGCGCCGCAGGAAATCGAAGCGGTGCTGGCGCACGAGCTGGGCCATTTCAAACTCAAGCATATCGTCAAGCGCATCGTTGTGATGTTTGCCATTTCGCTAGCGTTCATGGCGTTGCTCGGCTACCTGAAACAGCAGGTCTGGTTTTACACCGGTTTGGGCGTCAATCCGCTGCTGTTGGACGACCTCAGCAACAATAACGCGATGGCACTGATCTTGTTCATGCTGGCGCTGCCGATCTTTACTTTCTTGCTGGCGCCGCTGTCGTCGATCAGCTCGCGCAAACATGAATTCGAAGCCGATGCCTTTGCTGCCAGACATACCGACGCCAACGATCTGGTGAGCGCGCTGGTCAAGCTGTACGAGGACAATGCGTCGACCCTGACCCCGGATCCATTGCACTCCGCTTTCTACGATTCGCACCCGCCCGCCGCCGTTCGCATCAACAAACTGACGGCTGCCCATGGTTGAGCACAACAAAGGCGCCAAACCAGGCCATCAAGAGCACTGCAACGGCCTGGTGATCGCCGCCCACGGCCGCCATTATCTGGTGCAAGCCCGGGTCGGCGACGCCTCCCTCAAATTGCAGTGCGTCACACGCGGCAAGAAAAGCGATGTCGCGGTGGGCGATCGTGTCAAGCTGAAGCTGACCTCGCCCAACCAAGGCGTGATCGAGGCCATCGACCAGCGCGAAAGCCTGCTGTACCGCTCCGATCAATACAAATCCAAGCTGCTGGCCGCCAACGTCACGCAATTATTCATCGTAGTTGCGACCGAGCCGGGCTTTGCCGACGACCTGATTTCACGTGCGTTGGTAGCCGCCGAAGCCGCCGGTGTCAAAGCCCGCATCGTGCTCAACAAGACCGATATCGTCGACGCGCTGGAGAAGACCCGACAGCGTTTGACACTGTATGCCAGCCTCGGTTATCCGGTGCATGAAGTCTCGGCGCGCGCCTTTCCTGAGCAAACCTGCGCCACGCTGCAACCGCTGCTGGCGGGACAATCGACGATCCTGATCGGTCAGTCGGGCATGGGAAAATCGTCGCTGATCAACCTGATCGTGCCGGATGCAGATATCGCCGTGCGCGAAATTTCGGCCGCGCTCGATACCGGCAAGCACACCACCACGTTCACGCGCCTGTACGAAATGGACGCTGCCGACCAAAGCCTGGACGGCAATCCGGCCAATATCATCGATTCACCGGGGTTCCAGGAATTCGGCTTGTACCAACTCAGCGAAGGCATGTTGGAACGGGCCTTCGTCGAATTCACGCCCTATCTGGGAAAGTGCAAATTCTACAACTGTCATCACCTGATCGAGCCGAGCTGTGCGGTGCTGGAAGCCGTCAAGGAAAACAAGATCGCGCCGATGCGACATCAGCTTTACGTGCAGTTGCTGCATGAATCGTCGCAGAAGCTGTATTGATATCTGCCGGCCAGACTTAACGCCGCCTCGGTGGCGTCGACTTGGCGTCCCCGACTGGGCGTCCCCGACTCGGCGTCCCCGACATTACCGCAAGCGCGGGGCCGCATTTTCATCAGTGCAAAAGGTAAGGTTGATCTGCCCGTTGGCTGAGATGACGGAGATTTTGTGTTTTTCCCCCAAAAGTGCTGGGTGACGGCGCTTGATTTGATTAAGAGACGGTTTCATAAAGGCCCGAAGGGGCTGTTAACTTTTCCGGCAAGCTGCTACTCTTCGGCATTGATATAGATAAGGCTGAAGAAGAGATGGGCAAACCGATCGTGGAAGATGCACTGTGGA